>DAOQRQ010000052.1:0-11514 GCA_035355815.1 Ferruginibacter sp.
AGCGGTGAGTAAACGGCTGGGCGATTCAGTAGCCAATCACATTCTTCGCTGGAGTAAAAAGGATAATTATGCCGCAACCCGTACGGCCGAGAAATATAATGTAACCGGTGAAGAAGGAAGATGGGTACCTACGGCGCCATCCTATGCACAGGCATTGGAACCACACTGGCGTGAGATAAGGACCATGGTGATGGACAGCGCCAGCCAGTTCATGCCGCCCAGGCCACCTGCATTTGACATGAAGAATAAAGAAAGCAGATTTTATAAAGAAGTACTGGCAGTTAAAAATGCCGGCGATAGCTTAACCGATGAACAAAAGCATATTGCTGAATTTTGGGACGACCTGGGTACCCGGATGAACGTGGAAGGGCATGTGATGTTCGTCACCAAAAAATTCTCACCACCCGGCCACTGGATGAATATTGTAGGGATTGCAGCAAAAAAGGCGGGCTCCGACTTTTCCACCACTGTGTATGCATACACCAAGGCCGGCATTGCCATATTTGATGCATTCATTCAATGCTGGGACGAAAAATTCAGAAGCAACGTATTACGTCCCGAAACGGCCATCAATAAATACATTGACGATGAATGGCGGCCTTACCTGCAAACACCTCCCTTCCCTGAATATACCTGCGGACATAGTACGGTTTCTTCTTCTGCTGCAGAAACGCTTACGGATGTATTCGGCGATAACTTCAACTACACCGATACCTCCGAACTTGAATTTGGTATAAAGAACCGTTCTTTTACTTCTTTCCGGCAGGCAGCCATTGAAAATAACTGGGCAAGATTTTATGGAGGCATCCACTTTCATAATTCCTGCATCATAAGTACGGAGTATGGAAAAAAAGTAGGCGGGTTGGTAAATGAACGTTTAAAAATGAAAAAATAATTCTATCAGTATGAAACCAAAGAAAAATTTTATGTGGCTCATTCCTGTTTTAATGCTTTTTGTTTTTGGCGATTGTTCCAAAAGCAGCAATACCAATAGCGGCGGAGGTGGCGGAAACGGCGGCGGCGGGGGAGGCGGAACACCCACCAACGATATGGATGTGTGGCTTACCAAGGCAGACCAGTCATCTGTATTACAAAAACAACCGGTTACCCTTTCTTTCGGCAGCACGGCCACCAGCGGGTACCCCATCATTGATGTGGACTCAGCTACTTCCTATCAAACCGTTGATGGATTTGGTTATACACTTACCGGGGGCAGTGCCTATCATATCAACCGCATGGATGCGACATCAAGGGCCGCCCTGCTGAACGAATTGTTTGGTTCCGATGCAGCTTCCATCGGCATCAGTTATCTGCGGGTGAGTATGGGTGCTTCTGATCTCAGCGCTTCGGTGTACAGTTACAACGATATGCCCACCGGCCAAACCGATCCAACGCTTGCCAACTTCAGTCTTTCATTAGATACCGTTGATGTGATCCCTGTATTGAAACAGATACTGGCCATCAATCCCAATATCAAGATACTGGGTTCGCCTTGGAGTGCACCGGTGTGGATGAAAACAAACGGCAGTACCATCGGCGGCGGATTGCAAACACAGTATTATGCAGCCTATGCAAAATATTTTGTGAAGTACATCCAGGCCATGCAGGCAAAGGGCATCCGTATTGATGCGGTAACCATTCAAAACGAACCGCAGCATGGTGGTAATAATCCAAGCATGGTAATGTCTTCAACCGAACAGGCCAATTTTATTAAGAATAACCTGGGCCCCGAATTTCAAACGGCAGGCATCAGTACCAAGATCATCATCTGGGATCACAACTGCGATAATGCAGCGTATCCCATTTCAATATTGAACGATGCGGCCGCCAAACAATACATCGATGGTTCGGCCTTTCATTTATATGCAGGGGATATCAGCGCTTTATCGGCCGTTAAAACAGCGCACCCCGATAAGAACCTGTATTTCACCGAACAATGGACAAGCGGCAGCGGAAGTTTCTCCGGTGACCTGAACTGGCATATAAAGAATGTAGTGATCGGCTCTATGCGCAACTGGAGCAAGGTTGCCCTGGAGTGGAACCTGGCCAGCGACGCCACATTTAATCCGCATACCCCGGGTGGCTGCACCGAATGCAAGGGCGCTTTAATTGTTAATGGAACATTGGTGGTAAGGAACGTTGGCTACTACATTATAGCGCATGCCAGCAAATTTGTTCCGGCGGGTTCGGTGCGTATTGCCAGTCCGCTGCCTGCCGGCCTTCCCAATGTCGCTTTCAAAACACCTTCTGGTAAAAAAGTGCTGATCGTATTGAATGAAGGCGGCACGGCATTGGGTTTTAATATTGGATATAAAGGAAAATATATTTTTACGTCACTCACCGCTGGTGCAGTGGCAACGTATACCTGGTAAATTACGGGTATCATTGGCCGCTATATGATAGTGAAACAAAAAAATAAACGCATTTTACCGGTGATACTGAGCCTGGCTGTCAGCGTGTTTGTATTGGTGCAATGTATGAACAATGGCTCTGAGCAGACAGAACAGCCGGTTGGTTTTGAAGCCTATGCCGGTTCAGAAAAATGCGGTTCCTGTCATAAGGATGTTTATGAAAAGCACTTTAAAACGGCGCACTATTTAACAGGGCAGCCTGCAACGGAAGATTTTATAACAGGAAGTTTTAAAGAAGGCAGCAACAGTTATTATTATACCCCGGATATTTTAGTGCAAATGCAAAAAAGGGACAGTGGACTTTTCCAGGTGATTTATTATAAAGGAGAAGAGAAGATGGCTATCCGCAAAGACATTGTTATTGGCTCCGGTGTAATGGGGCAGTCTTTCTTAAATTGGCGGAAAAACAGGCTTTTCCAGATGCCGATCACTTATTTTACGGCTGCTGCACAATGGTCAAACAGCCCGGGATTTCCTGAAGGAAAAATTATGACCGACAGGCCCATCACATCCCGCTGCCTGGAATGTCATGTTACATATGCGCAGGGCATCGGAAACGATTCACTGGAACCCAAAGAATTCAGCAGGGATAAGATCATCTACGGCGTAAGCTGCGAAAAATGCCATGGTCCTGCTGCCCGTCATGTGGAGTATCAAACAACACATGCCGAAATAAAGACGGCAAAGTATATAATTAATCCATCGAAACTTAACAGGCAACAACAACTGGATGTTTGTGCCGTATGCCATGCCGGAAAGATGCAGAAAATAAAACCTTCTTTTCAATTTGTGCCGGGTAAAAACCTGGCTGATTATTTTATAATGGACAGTGTTCACAACAGTTCGCTTGCGGGTGGAGAAGTGGAAGTGCACGGTAACCAGTATGGGCTGCTTAAAAAAAGCAAGTGCTTTACCGCAACCAGTACCATGACCTGTGGCAGTTGCCATAATATTCATGAGAACGAAAGAGGGAAATCAGAATTATTTTCTGCCAGGTGCATGAGTTGTCACCCATCCAATACAACAGATTTTAAAACTGCAACACATTTACTGGTAAAGGGAATTGAGCAGAAATGTGTCAGTTGCCATCTGCCTGCATTGGAATCAAGAGCAATTGCCGTTTACCTGCAGGGTGAAAAACAGACCAGGGCTGCGCTGGTACGATCGCATTTTATCGGCATTTATCCGGATGTAACGAAAAAAATACTGAACAACGAAAAATAGATCAATAATGAATATCAGAAAAACATGCTATATCTTATTGCCTGTATTACTGGCCGCATGTACCGGCAATAAAAAATCAGGTACAACTACAGAAACGTTTAATACCGGTGGTAAAAAAGTGATTGTATATACCACCGCCGACAGCAGCAGCTACCGCTTGTCTGTTACAGACACCCTGGACTTTAAAGAAAAAGGACAGCCCTTTGAGAATGAGATCAGCGTTTTTGTTGATCCCGGCAAAAGCTTTCAAACCTATTTTGGTATCGGCGCTGCGTTAACAGATGCCTCGGCAGAAACCTTTTATAAACTGCCGAAAGAAAAACAGCAGGAATTGCTTACGGCTTATTTCAGTGCCGATAAAGGCATTGGTTATACCGTGGCAAGAACCAATATCAACAGTTGCGATTTCAGCAGCGATATGTATACCTATATAAAGGAAGGTGATAAAGAACTGGCTTCATTCAATATCGATCACGACAAAAAATTCAAGATACCCTTCATTAAAGAAGCGATGAATGCTTCGGGGAATAAACTGAACCTCTTTGCCAGTCCCTGGAGCCCGCCGGCCTTTATGAAAGACAACAACGATATGCTGCAGGGAGGTAAACTGAGATCAGAATTTCATGATAGCTGGGCCATGTACTATACCAAATTCATAAAAGCGTATGAAAAAGAAGGCGTGCCTGTTTGGGGCATTACCATCCAGAACGAGCCCATGGCAAAACAGCGCTGGGAAAGCTGTATCTACACCGGGGAAGAAGAAAGGGATTTTTTGAAAGAGCACCTCGGGCCTACCATGGAGAAAGAAGGATTGAAAGATAAGAAGATCATTGTGTGGGACCATAACAGGGACCTGGTCTATCAACGGGCACAAACCTATTTCAACGATCCGGAAGCGGCGAAGTATATCTGGGGCATCGGCTTTCACTGGTACGAAGACTGGAGCGGCGGATCGCCCATGTACGATAACCTGCGAAGGGTATACGAATCGTACCCTGATAAAAATATTTTCTTCACCGAAGGTTGTGCCGAGAGTTTTGATTCAACAAGGTACAATGCCTGGGTATTGGGCGAAGAATATGGCCGCAGCATGATCAACGATTTTAACAATGGTATGGTGGGCTTTACCGACTGGAATATTTTGCTGGATGAAAAAGGCGGCCCGAATCATGTGCAGAATTTTTGCTTTGCCCCGGTGCACGGCGATACAAGAACAGGCCAGCTCATTTATACCAACGCTTATTATTATATCGGTCATTTCTCAAAATTCATAAAGCCGGGCGCCAAAAGAATTATCAGCAGCAGCAGCCGCAGCCAGCTGCTCACCACGGCGTTTAAAAATGAAGACGGAAAGATCGTGGTGATCGTGATGAATCAAAGCAATATCAAAACGCCGTATAATCTATGGATCAATGGCAAGGCTGCTGAATGCATGGCTTTACCTCATTCTATTTCAACACTTATTTTTTAAAACAGGTATTATGCGATCGGTAAAAACAGCAATGGTAATAGCAGGAGCAGTATTGGTTATCCAGGGATGCAGCAAAGGAGACAGCGGCGGCGGATCAACGCCCACTCCTTTACCACCGGTACCCATTGCATTGGTTGCAACTAAGATCGACAATACAACAGCCTTAACGGGGTTCACCAATTATAATATCAAACTTAGTCCTGTCATCCGCCTTTCGTTTAACAATGCGGTAGACCGGGCAACGGTTACCGCTATCTCTGTTAAAGAGAACGGAACCACGGTTGTTGGTTCGGGCTATACGTATGAGAACGGCGACAGTACGGTTGTTGTTAACCCGGCTGCTGCTTTGAAAGCATTGACCCGTTATACCATCGATGCAACCACGGCACTGAAATCGGTAAAGGGCGGTGCCATGTCGTCGAATACCAGCATTACATGTATAACACAGATCGATTCCACCGATAAATTTCCTGTGATAAGCGATAATGCATTACTTGATCTTGTACAGCAGCAAACATTCAAATACTTCTGGGACTATGGTCATCCAGCCAGCGGGCTGGCAAGAGAACGCAGCAATGCCACGCCGGAAACTGTTACCACCGGTGGCTCTGGATTTGGTATCATGGCCATACCTGTTGCCGTGAGCCGGAATTTCATCAGCAGGGCACAGGGCTTAACAAGAATGCAGACCATCGTTTCCTTTTTAAAGAATACAGCGCAGAAATTTCACGGCGCTTTTCCGCATTGGTTAAACGGAACCACCGGGGTTGTCATACCATTCAGCACAAAGGATGATGGCGCCGACCTGGTGGAAACCTCATACCTCATGGCAGGCCTTTTAACGGCCAGGCAATATTTCAATGGGGTGGATGCCGCCGAAACAAACCTGCGGAACGACATCAATATTCTCTGGAACGGGGTGGAGTGGAATTGGTTCCGCCAGGGAACACAAAATGTATTGTACTGGCACTGGAGCCCCAACTATGCCTGGCAAATGAATCATAAGATAGAAGGATGGAACGAATGCCTGATCACATACATGCTTGCTGCTTCTTCTACAACCTTTGGTATTCCCCAGGTTGTATATAAAGAAGGCTTTGCACGAAACGGCGCCATGCAGAACGGAAATACATACTACGGGTACCAGCTTCCGCTTGGTGTTGCCAATGGCGGACCTTTGTTCTTTGCTCATTATTCCTTCCTGGGCATTAACCCCAACGGGTTGAATGACGTTTATGCAAATTACCAGACACAGGTAACCAATCATACTAAAATAAATTATGAGTATTGCCGGGCAAATCCACGGGGCTATTTTGGATACAGCAACCTTTGCTGGGGCTTAACGGCAAGTGATGTGCAAGGCGGGTACAATGCCAACGAACCCAATAACGATATTGGTGTGATATCACCCACTGCCGCACTCTCGTCTTTTCCATACACACCCACGGAAAGCATGAATGCGTTGAAGTTCTTTTATTATAAGCTGGGCGATAAGATATGGAAGCAGTATGGTTTTACAGACGCATTCTCTTTAAAGGATCTCTGGTATGCCGATTCATTCCTGGCCATCGACCAGGGGCCAATAATTGTGATGATGGAAAATTACCGCAGCGGCCTTGTTTGGAATTTACTCACCAGTTGCCCTGAAGTGAAGAACGGAATGAAAAATGTGTTGGGATTTACAGCTCCTTATCTATAAACAAATGCAAGCTATGATTAAACGGTTTCCTGTTCTTTTACTCGTATCATTATTGGCATGTGCCTGCAACTCCGGCGAAAAAGCAACCGCACAACAAAGTATCAAAACGCCATTGGCCGACTCTGCTTTGTTCAGGCTGGTGCAGCAGCAAACCTTTCAGTATTTCTGGAACGGGGCCGAACCCATGAGTGGTTTGGGCAGAGAACGTTTTCATGTAGATAATAATTATCCTGCCAATGATAAACATGTGGTTACAAGCGGAGGTTCCGGCTTTGGCGTAATGGCCATCCTCGTTGGTATCGAAAGAGGTTTTGTAACCAGGCAGGAAGGAAGAAAACACCTGGAAAAGGTCGTTCACTTTTTAGAAACTGCCGACCGCTTTCACGGTGCCTGGCCGCATTGGTGGAATGGCGAAACGGGCAAAGTGGTTCCGTTCGGAAGAAAGGACAACGGCGGCGACCTGGTGGAAACATCGTTCATGATACAGGGTTTACTTTGTGTACGCCAGTATTTTCAAAATGGCAATGCAGAAGAAAAGGCACTGGCAGCAAGAGCAGATAAATTGTGGAAAGAAGTGGAGTTCGACTGGTATCGCAATGGTAAAAATGTATTGTACTGGCACTGGAGTCCCACCTATGCATGGGAAATGAATTTTGCCGTTCATGGGTACAATGAATGTTTGATCATGTATGTGCTTGCTGCTTCTTCGCCTACTCATAGCGTACCTGCAGAAGTGTATCACGAGGGCTGGGCAGAAAACGGAAAGATAAAGGACGTAAATAAACCGGATGGAATTGCTGCCGGTTATAAATACAAACTGCAGATGAAACACCAGGGCGATGCATGGAACGGTGGCCCTTTATTCTGGGCACATTATTCTTACCTTGGTTTAGACCCAAGAGGCCTGAAAGATAAATATGCTGATTACTGGGAAGAAAATAAGAACCAGGCACTCATCAATTACCAGTGGTGTGTTGATAATCCGAATAAATTCAAAGGATACGATGCCAATAACTGGGGACTTACATCCAGCTATTC
Source organism: Ferruginibacter sp. (assembly GCA_035355815.1). Taxonomy (GTDB): domain Bacteria; phylum Bacteroidota; class Bacteroidia; order Chitinophagales; family Chitinophagaceae; genus Ferruginibacter. The sequence continues at coordinate 7,844 of DAOQRQ010000052.1, forward strand.
CGTAAAAGGATACGACGGCCATGCACCTACCACAAAAAGAGACATTGGGGTAATTTCACCCACTGCCGCCTTATCTTCTTTTCCCTATACGCCTCATCAATCGATGGAAGCGATGAAACATTGGTATAACGACATGAATGATAAACTCTGGGGCCCTTATGGTTTTTATGATGCATTCAGTGAACAGGCCAACTGGTACCTGCCGCACTACCTGGCCATCGACCAGGGGCCCATTGTGGTGATGATGGAAAATTACCGCAGCGGCCTGCTATGGAACCTGTTCATGAGTTGCCCCGAGATAAAGACTGGTCTTACTAAACTGGGATTTGAAAGTCCCTGGCTTAAAAAATAAAAGTAGCTGATATGAAAATAAAATTCTTACTGCTGATGGCATTGCTGCTGGGATCGGGTTCCTATGCACAAAACAAAACCTATTGCAACCCAATCAATATAGATTATGGTTATACCCCCATCCCGAATTTTAGTGAGTGGGGCCGGCACCGGGCTACAGCCGATCCGGTAATAGTTTTATATAAGAATGACTATTATTTATTCAGCACGAATCAATGGGGATACTGGTGGAGTAGTGATATGCTCAATTGGAATTTTGTTTCAAAAAAATTCCTGCGGCCCTGGAACCAGGGGTATGATGAACTTTGTGCCCCTGCAGTAGGTATTGTGGGAGATACCATGCTTGTATTTGGTTCTACATACACAAGCAATTTTACTTTATGGATGAGTACAAATCCAAAAGCCAATGAGTGGAAACCTTTGGTTGATAGTTTTGAGATTGGCGGATGGGACCCCGGTTTTTTTACGGATGATGATGGCCGGTTTTATATGTATAACGGAAGCAGCAACCGGTTTCCCTTGTATGGGATCGAACTGGACAGGACAACCTTCAAACCCATCGGCACGAGAAAGGAAACTTATTTTTTAGAGCCATGGCGTTATGGATGGCAGCGCTTTGGAGAGTATATGGATAATACTTTTCTCGATCCATTCATTGAAGGATCACACATGACAAAGCACAATGGAAAATACTACCTGCAATATTGTGCACCGGGTACAGAAATGAGTGGATCGGCAGATGCCGCATTGGTGGGAGATAATCCGCTTGGCCCTTTTCAGCCGCAGTCAGATCCTTTCAGTTTTAAACCCGGCGGCTTTGTAAGAGGGCCGGGGCATGGCAGTACTTTCCGGGATAAATGGAATAATTACTGGCATACATCCACCTTAGGTATAAATGTTAAGAATACTTTTGAAAGAAGACTTGGTATATGGCCTGCGGGCTTTGATAAGGAAGGGGTGATGTATATGGATGCAGCCTTTGGCGATTATCCAACTTATCTTCCAAATGGAGCAGCTGATCATTTAAAAGGGAAATTCACCGGCTGGATGCTGCTGAATTATAAAAAGCCGGTGCAGGTTTCTTCAACACTGGGCAGTCACTATGCAAACAATACAGTTGATGAAAGTATAAAGACATACTGGAGTGCTGCAACGGCCGATAAAGGGGAATGGATACAGACCGACCTGGGAAACAGTTCTACCGTAAATGCCGTGCAAATAAATTATGCCGACCAGGATGTAGAAGATAACCGTTTGGGAAAATGGACCGGCCAGTACCACCAGTATAAACTATATTATTCTGCCGATGGAAAAAAATGGAACATCCTGGTGGATAAAAGCAATAACAAAACAGATGTTCCACATGATTACGTAGAATTGGCCACCCCCGTACAGGCCAGGTTCATCAAACTCGAAAACATTCACATGCCTACCGGCAAATTTGCCATCAGCGGGTTACGTGTTTTCGGGAATGGTAATGGCGAAAAGCCGGCGGCTGTAAAAACTTTCTTCGTATTACGCACAGAAAAAGACAAGCGGAGTGCGTGGATAAAGTGGGCCCCGGTGAATAATGCTTATGCATACAATATCTATTTTGGTACTGAACCGGATAAATTATACAACTGCATTATGGTACATGATGCCAATGAGTATTACTTTAAAGGGATGGACCTGCAAAAAACATACTATTACAGCATTGTGGCAATAAATGAAAACGGTGTTTCAGAAAAATACAAAACAATTAAAGCGGATTAGTTACATGATACTGCGACTAAAAATTCTGGCGGCATTTCTTTTCCTGGGTATCACTTTATCTGCACAGGAAACAAAGCCGCCATACTGGAACGATATACAGGCGTTTAAAAAGCAGGACAGTGCTGCCTTTCCCGGAACCGGGAAAATATTGTTCGTGGGCAGCTCTTCCTTCACCAAATGGAAAGACGTGCAGGAATATTTTCCCGGCCACCCGATCGTAAACCGGGGCTTTGGCGGTTCAACCCTGCTGGATGTTACCCGCTATGAGGCTGATGCGATCTTTCCTTACCAGCCCAAACAGATCGTTATTTACTGTGGCGAGAATGATATTGCGAACGACAGCAGCGTAACGGGTAAGATGGTTTTTGAGAGATTTAAGCAACTCTTTACAGATATACGATCAAAATTTCCGGAAGTGCCGGTCATTTATATTTCCATGAAACCAAGTCCGAGCCGCTGGCACATGCGTGACCGGGTGATGGACGGGAATAAACGTATCAGGAAAATGCTGAAGAAAAAAAAGCACACCGTATTTGTAAGTGTGTGGAATGATATGCTTGGCCCCGACGGGGAGCCTGTCAAAGAAATATTCATTGAAGACAAACTGCACATGAATGCCAAAGGCTATGCCATCTGGCAAAAATTGATCGAACCTTATTTACTGAAATAATAAAACTAAGAACATGAAGCTATTCGGAAAATTCATTCTTACATCATTGCTTTTTACTTCTATCAACGCATCGGCGCAGGATGCCAAAATGAAAACCTTTATTGATGCATTGATGAAAAAAATGACACTGGATGAAAAACTCGGACAATTGAATCTTCCCGGTTCGGGTGATATTGTGACCGGCCAGGCACAAAGCTCCGACATTGGTAAAAAGATACGGGAAGGAAAAGTAGGCGGGCTCTTTAATATAAAAGGCGTGGATAAGATACGGGATGTACAAAGAGTGGCCATAGAAGAATCAAGAATGAAAATTCCCCTGTTGTTTGGCATGGATGTGATACATGGTTATCAAACTACCTTTCCCATACCGCTTGGTTTATCCTGCACCTGGAATATGCCGGCGATAGAACAAACTGCCCGGATCGCAGCAACAGAAGCAAGTGCCGAAGGTATTTGCTGGACATTCAGCCCGATGGTGGACATAGCCCGTGATCCACGCTGGGGAAGGATCGCAGAAGGAAGCGGTGAAGATGCTTACCTGGGTTCGCAAATAGCCAAAGCAATGGTGAAGGGTTACCAGGGAAACGACCTTTCGAAGAATACTACCATCCTGGCCTGTGTAAAACATTATGCCATGTATGGTGCTGCCGAAGCAGGAAGGGATTATAATACCACCGATATGAGCAGGCAGCGCATGTTCAACGAATACCTTCCGCCATACAAAGCAGCAGTGGATGCTGGCGCCGGAAGCGTGATGGCATCTTTCAATGAAGTGGATGGTATACCGGCCACCGGCAATAGATTCTTAATGACCGATGTGTTACGTAAGCAATGGGGCTTTAAAGGATTTGTGGTAACGGATTATACCGGCATCAATGAAATGATCGACCACGGC
>DAOQRQ010000053.1:0-4801 GCA_035355815.1 Ferruginibacter sp.
GGCGGCGCTGATGATACTGCTGCAGCAAAAATGAAGATCATGGCAGAATGCGGGATTCATGTAGTGGCAAGTCCGGCTGACATTGGTAAAACAATGGCTTCGGTGATGAAAAAATGATTCGCTATCAAAATATTTCTATCCCGGGTTTCCCCGGGATTTTTTATGCAAATTGTCAGATCAAATACAGGAATTCTAATTTAAAGAATAATTCTACTCAATATGGTAACTAAGAAGAGTAGAAGTGCGTGCAATAAAATTTCCAGAGGGGTCCCATTTTGATATAGATCTGAGTACACCTATTCCTGGCTTAATATATACATATTGCCAGCTTCGCCTATTCCATACCTTAACAAATAATGAACAGTCTGTAAAAGTACCAGCAGGAACAACAACCGGCGAGTGCAGTTTAAGGTCAGTACATTCAAACATACCTGCATCACTCCACCGCGGGCGGCTATATACAGAGTCGGTAACAAGAATCCGGCCCCATATCACAGTTTGTTTGTAACCAAATGCTCCCTCGGATAAAGTATAAAGCGTTGAATCAGTAGAATACATCCGGTCATAATATCCTTTATAATCAGTAGTGTAGTTGGAAAACTCGGGAACCCACCATATAATGGAGTCATATGTTTGGAGAGTTTTTGTAAACCTTAGGGTATCAATAACTGAATATTGGAACTGACCAGTTTGATAATCAAACATAGAATCGAGAAACACCCAATAATTATTTTTGCCTAAAGGTAAATACCCACAATGGCTTTGCTGATATTGAACTTCTGGCATAGGATTAGCCCCTAAGTTGTAAAATGTTTTAGGAACTTTTGTCGGGGTCGGATGAGTACATCCTTCCGCCTTATTACTCGTATAATCTTTTTTGCACCCGAAAATGACAACAAGAATAACCAGTCCTATAAAGAAGCTGTTTCTCATTAGATAAATATAAGATTTTTTTCGAACTCAAACGAAACGTAAAGTGCTTCCTTCGTTACCGAATTTTGTAACTGTAAGTATTTACAAGCCCCTTCAAAACCATCTTCCAGACGATGTGGATAAACGTAAGAGAATAAGGAATGAGATAAAAAAGAACCGGGGCTTTCGCCCCGGCCCCTAAAGTATAGCCATAAAACAACATTTAGTGTGCATAAGAATATGCTCTAAGACTGTTCACTCCTATATAACCAATACACATGCCACCGGGTTCATTTCTGCCGCAAAGGAAATGTTAAAGAAAATTACCTGCACCAATTGTGCAAATCATATATGATACACATCTCAATGCAGTGCTTTATATTTAAGCGCTGGTGAAACAACTCACCTGCATATTGTACCTTGTACCTAAAATACATCCCATGTTCACAAAGAAGATCTTACTGGTTATTTTTTTGTTAACCGTCATCTCAGCAGTCACTATGTCACAATCAAAAAATGAATACGCCGCCAACTGGAAGAAAGTGGAAGAGTTGGAGAAAAAAGGCCTTACCAAATCGGCCCTGCAGGAAGTATTGAAAATATACAGCCTGTCGATCAAAGACAACAGCGATGCCCAGCAGATAAAATGCTGTATGTACCAGGTAAAATACCGCAACATGCTGGATGAAGACAGCCCGGAGAATAATATCTTTTTTGTGGATACCCTTATCGCTAAAGCCAAAGCCCCTGCCAAAAATATTTTGCAAAGCATGCAGGCCGAAATGTTCTGGCAGTACCTCCAGAACAACCGCTGGAAGTTTTACGACCGCAGCAAACTTGCCGAAGAAAAAAGCAAGGACATAAGTACCTGGAGCATCGACAAACTGTATGCAACCATTTCAAAACTATACAAAGCATCTTTACAGAATGACCCTGTTCTAAAAACCACCAAACTCGAGGGACTTGATGCCATCATCATCAAGGGAGAGAATACACGACAGCTTCGCCCCACCCTGTTCGACTTCCTGGCTCACCGGGCCCTGGAATTTTTTATGAACGACGAAGAGGGCGTTACCAAACCGGCTTTCCAGTTTAAAATAGCCGATGCGGAAGCTTTTGCAAAAGCCGATGATTTTATAAAAGCCTCCTTCAAAACAAAAGATACCGCATCACTCCAGCATAAAGCCCTGCTGCTGTTGCAGGACATATTGAAATTCCACATTGCCGATGCAAAGCCGGAAGCGCTGATAGATGCCGACCTGGCACGCCTGAATTTCGTAAATAGCAATGGCGTTATGGAAGGCAAGGAAAAATTATATGAAGAAGCCCTTAAAAACATTGAACAGAAATATCCCGACAACCCCTCGGCAGCACAGGCCATATATTTACGTGGCCAGATCTATTTAGAGCGTGGCCGGGCTTACGAGCCGCTTGGCAAAACAGAGAACCAGTACGAAATAAAAAGGGCGAAGGAATTATTTGAGTCTGTTTATGCCCGCTTTCCAAAATCAGAAGGCGGCATCAATGCTAAGAACAGCATCATGGAGATCGAACAACCCTCGCTGAGCCTGGAAACAGAGAAAGTGAACGTGCCCATGCAGGCATTCCGCAGCCTGGTAAATTACAAGAATATTAAAACGATCTACCTGCGGGTGATAAAAACAAACCGGGAAGAAATAAAAAAACTCGACCGGAGGGATTATGAAAAACTATGGAAGGCATACACCGAAATGAAGCCGGAAAAAAGCTGGAGCATCAACTTACCCGACCTGCAGGATTACCAGCAACACAGCACCGAAATAAAAATAGATGGACTGTCCAACGGCACGTACATCATCCTGGCCAGCATTGATGATAAATTTTTGCTTACCAAAAATATCATCGCCCGCCAGCTTACCTATATAAGCAATATCAGCTACATACATACCAATTACAACGATTACTATGTACTGAACCGGGATAGCGGCCAACCGCTTGCCAAAGCGCAGGTACAGTTATGGGAGCAGCGGTACAATCAAAAGAACAGTGAATACGAAGAGATAAAAGCAGAAAAGTATACAACCGACGAAACGGGATTTTTCAAACTAAAAGAAACAAAAGAATACCGCAATTTCTTTTTGCAGATCAATCATGCCGGCGACGAGTTGTACATGACAGACGAGAATGGGTATTACAGCAGCTACAACAGCTACATTCCGCAAATAAAACCACAAACATTTATATTTACCGACCGCAGTATTTACCGCCCCGGCCAAACCGTTTATTTTAAAGGCATCGTGGTAAAAAAAGATACCAATGCTGTAAAGACGGCCGTGGTTCCAAACTTTAAAACAAAGGTTTTACTGAAGGATGCAAACAGCCAGAAGTCGGCGGAGCTTACCGTAACCAGCAACGAATTCGGCAGTTACCATGGCTCGTTCCGCCTGCCGGAAGGCGTAATGAATGGTTCTTTTAGCCTGTCGGATTCAGTAACCAATGCCTATCATAGTTTTAGTGTAGAAGAATACAAGCGCCCGAAATTTTCCGCCGAGATACAAAAACCAAAGGGCACGTACCGCATAAACGACAGCATTAAAGTTACCGGCACCGCAAAAGCCTATGCAGGCAATAATATTGATGGCGCCAAAGTAAGTTACCGGGTTGTTCGCCAGGTACGTTACCCCACCTGGTGGGGATGGAGTTACAAAAGAGGTATCTGGGGCCGAAATGAAGAAGTGGAGATCGCCAACGGTATAACAACCACCGATGCAAAAGGCGAATTCAAAATAAATTTCAAAGCCATTCCCGATGCATCGGTTGACAAAAAAGACCAGCCCACTTTTTATTATGAAGTAAGCGCCGACGTGACCGACATCAACGGCGAAACCAGAAGCGGCAATACATCGGTAGCAGTTGCTTACCAGTCCTTACAACTCAATATTAATATGCCGGATAACATACCCGGCGATACCTTGCATGCCTTGAATATCCGCAGCAGCAACCTGAATGATATTTTTGAAAAAGCAAACATCCAGGTAACATTCACCCGGGTAAAATCGCCGGGCAAAATTTTCCGGGAACGTTATTGGGATATGCCCGACCAGTTTGTAATGAGTAAGAACGAATACGAAACTTACTTTCCTTATGATGTTTACAAAGATGAAGACAAGATACAGAACTGGCCATTGGCAGAGAAGTTGGTTGACCGTTCAGATTCAACTGCGGAGAACGGCAATTGGGAATTGGGAGTGAAAGGCTGGGCAGCCGGCTGGTATAAAATTGTAGCTACTACAAAAGACAAGTATGGCGAGGATGTAAAAGTGGAGAAGTACATCAGGCTAACCGGTCAACGAACAACGGCCAACGATCAACCTCTCTCCTTTGACGCAACAAAACAAACCGCCGAACCCGGCGAAAGCATTACCTACAGCATCCGCTCAGGTTTCAGCAATGTGTGGGCCATACAGGTTATGCAGCGGATGAGTAATTCCGGCAAACCGGCCACACAGAATATTTCTTCTGTGATCCCCATTGAATCTACCATTTCAATAGCTGAAAGCGACCGCGGCGGTATTGGCATCAGCTACGCCTTTGTAAAACACAACCGGGTTTATTCAGGTGCTGAAAATTTTGATATTCCCTGGAGCAACAAAGACCTTACCATCAGTTACGAGACCTTTAGGGATAAATTATTACCCGGCAGCCAGGAAAAATGGAAACTAAAGATCACCGGCAATAAAGGAGAAAAAATAGCCGCCGAAATGCTGGCTGGCATGTACGATGCAAGTTTGGACCAGTTTAAGCCGCATAGCTGGGATAAACTAAACATCTGGCCCGGTTTGTATAATATAGCCCGGTGGGAAAAGAATGGATTTGAAAAAGTTGAATCAGAGGAGTATAATAGAACAGA
>DAOQRQ010000053.1:4901-11363 GCA_035355815.1 Ferruginibacter sp.
AGAAGACCAGGTTATATCTACAAAAACTGTTGAAGCAGCAAATTTAATAAGGTTTCAATCTGACACAGTCAAATTCGACATAACTACTGGAAAAGAGAACCCACAAACCTCAAACGATGCAGTCCAGATCCGTAAAAACTTCAACGAAACCGCTTTCTTCTTTCCCGATCTGAAAACAGATGCCGATGGCAATGTGGAATTCTCTTTTACCATGCCCGAAGCACTGACCAAATGGAAACTGATGACCCTGGCACATACAAAAAATGCAGCAAGTGCCTATTCTACAAACACTACCATCACCCAAAAACCATTGATGGTGCAACCCAATGCCCCACGCTTTATGCGGGAAGGAGATAAAATGGAATTCAGCGCAAAAATTGTAAACCTGGGCGACAGCGAAGTAACCGGCATTGCGCAACTGGAGTTAATAGATGCCGCTACCAATAAACCGGTTGATGGCTGGTTTAAGAATGTTTTTCCCAACCAGTACTTTACCGTGGCAGCCGGGCAAAGCGAAGCCGTAAAATTCCCGATGGAGATACCGTTCAATTTCAATTCGGCCATGACCTACCGCATTGTTGCCAGGGCCGGTAATTATTCTGATGGAGAAGAAATGGCGATCCCGGTTTTAACCAACCGCATGCTGGTTACAGAAAGTGAGCCCATTAATATGCGCAATCAAACCACCAGGAACTTTAAGTTTGACAAACTACTCAACAGCGGCAGCAGTACCACGCTTACCAATCATGCCCTCACTGTTGAATATACCAGCAACCCGGCCTGGTATGCGGTGCAGGCACTTCCCTATTTGATGGAATACCCGTACGAATGCGCCGAGCAAACATTTAACCGCTATTATGCAAACACATTGGCCTCTTATATCAGCCGGAGCATGCCAAAGATCAAAACCATTTTTGAAAAGTGGGCATCACCGCTTCAGGGGACAGTAGGCGATACGGCCGCATTGCTTTCCAACCTGCAGAAGAATGAAGAATTAAAATCAGCCTTGCTACAGGAAACACCCTGGGTACTGGATGCACAGAATGAAAACCAGCAGAAGAAAAATATTGCCCTCTTGTTCGACATGGTGCGCATGAGCAAAGAACAGCAAAAGGCTTTCAACAAACTGAAAGAGATGCAGAGCCTCAATGGTGGCTTCACCTGGTTCAAAGGCGGCATCGATGACCGCTACATGACGCAGTACATCGCCACCGGCATCGGTCATTTACGGAAACTGAATGCCCTTGCAGGAGATAATTACCAAAGCATCAAAACCATTATCGACAAAGCCATTCCCTATCTTGATAAGAAGATAAAGGAAGATTACGACAACCTCATCCGCTATAAGGTTAAACTAAGCAACAATAATTTAAGCTATGTACAGATCCAGTACCTGTACATGCGCAGTTTCTTCCCGGAATATAAAATTGCCCCTGCTTCGCAAACAGCGTATGCTTATTATTCCGGGCAGGCAAGAAAATACTGGCTCAGCAACAGTAAGTACATGCAGGCCATGATCGCCCTGGCATTATTCCGCAGCAATGATGCGGTTACAGCAAAAGCAATCATCCGTTCATTGAAAGAAAATTCCATCAGCAAAGAAGAAATGGGCATGTACTGGAAAGAATGGACCACCGGCGGATATTACTGGCACCAGGCTCCTATTGAAAGCCAGGCCATGATGATCGAAGCATTTACTGACATTGATAAGAACAACACAACCATCGACGGCCTGAAAACCTGGCTGCTGAAACAAAAACAAACACAGAACTGGAAGACAACCAAGGCCACTGCCGAAGCCTGTTATGCCTTATTACTCGGTGGCAGTAATTGGTTGAGTGAGGAAAAGGAAGTATCCATCAGTTTAGGCAATACAACCATTAAAAGCTCCGATGCCACAGCCGAATCAGGAACCGGCTATTTCAAAAAACGAATCGAAGCCGATAAAGTAAAACCGGAGATGGGAAATATTTCTGTCTCTGTAAAATCAGCAGACTCTAAAGTTCCTCCGCCAGCTGGCGGAGGCGGAGGGGGTAGCTGGGGCTCCGTGTACTGGCAATACTTCGAAGACCTTGATAAAATAACTCCCGCCGAAACCCCTTTAAAACTGGTGAAGAAATTATTCGTTGAAAAGAATTCCGATAAAGGTCCGGTACTTGTTGCTCTTACAGACGGCGCCGAACTGAAAGTAGGCGATAAAATAAAAGTACGCATCGAATTAAAAGTTGATCGTGACATGGAATACGTACACATGAAAGACATGCGGGCTGCCTGTATGGAACCTGCCAATGTGATCAGTCAATACAAATACCAGGGCGGCTTAGGCTATTATGAAAGCACCAAAGACGCCAGCACCAATTTTTTCTTTGGCTGGCTGGCCCGGGGCAGTTATGTTTTTGAATACCCGGTATTTGTTACCCACGCCGGTAATTTCAGCAATGGCATTACCACGATACAGTGCATGTATGCGCCGGAGTTTACAGCACACAGCGAGGGGATCAGGGTGAATGTGGAATGATAAGTGGTAAGTCGTAAGTAATAAGTAGTAAGTAATAAGTTTTTATTGAATGTTTTTGTACTTTAGTTCGTCACTTATAACTTACTACTTACAACTTTTAACTCATGCCTTCTCAACAAGCTTACAGCATCCCCCTCCGTTTCCGTAAAATGGAAAACCTGCACATTGTTTTCTGGTTATTCAAAGACATCAGCTGGTGCATGATCTGGAAACCCCTGGGCATTGCCATGATCTTTCCCACCCTCATCATCGCTATTGTTATTTCCATCCGTACCCGGCAGCTTATGAGTGAGGTTTGTCATAATGTAGCCATCGTATTCTGGATAAGCGCCAATGCCTATTGGATGATCAGCGAATTCCTTGAATTCGACAGCCGGCCCCTCTTTGCGGAATATACCTATAAACACCTGGCCATAATTCCCTTTGTACTGGGCATCTTAATGCTGGCTTACTACTATATTATATGGAGGCCCCTGCATAAAAATGTGGTGGAAACGATGTAACCTATTTTGTTCCCTGCTTTTCCGCTGCTCTTAATCTTCACAGGCAGTTTATCCAGAGCGAAGCCGGAGGACACGCTTGTACAATACCACTTTATTCAGCAATTACAGGCGCAACGGTCATGCTACTTTCCCAAAATCCCTGCATTTCACAAAAACCCTGATACAGCGTATCTTTGCCGTCAACTTATAACTCATCACTTATAACTTATTACTCCAGAATGTACAGAACCCACACCTGCGGCGAATTAAAACTGGCAGACAAGACCAAAGAAGTAACCCTTGCCGGATGGGTGCAAACCGTTCGCAAATTCGGCAGCATTACGTTTGTTGACCTGCGTGACCGCTATGGCATCACCCAGTTATTATTTGCTGAAAGTTTAAATGCAGACCTCGATGCCAATCCCCTGGGAAGAGAATTTGTGTTACAGGTAAAAGGTACGGTGAATGAACGCACCAGTAAGAATGCAAATATCCCAACAGGCGATATCGAGATCGTAGTTACAGAATTTAAGATACTGAACAAATCGGCCGTTCCCCCCTTCACCATACAGGACGATACTGATGGTGGTGATGACCTGCGGATGAAATACCGTTTCCTCGACCTTCGCCGTAATGTCGTAAAGAAGAATTTAGAACTGCGTTATGCCGTAGGAAGAAGCACAAGAAATTATTTACATGAAAATAATTTCATGGACATTGAAACGCCATTCTTAATTAAATCAACTCCCGAAGGCGCCAGGGATTTTGTGGTACCAAGCAGGATGAACCCCGGGCAGTTTTATGCACTGCCTCAAAGTCCGCAAACATTTAAACAGTTACTGATGGTAAGTGGGTACGACCGCTACTACCAGATCGTAAAATGTTTCCGTGATGAAGACCTGCGTGCCGACCGCCAGCCCGAATTCACCCAGATAGACTGCGAAATGTGTTTTGTAGAGCAGGACGATATTTTAAATATGTTTGAAGGCCTGGTAAAACGGATATTCAAAGACGTAAAAGGAATTGAGTATTCTGATAAAGTGGAACGTATGACCTGGGAAGAAGCGATGTGGACCTATGGCAACGACAAACCGGATATCCGTTTTGACATGAAGTTATGCAACCTCAAATTTCCGTCGCACACATTCCCCGCAAAAGAAAACATCTCTTCTTTGATCGCCGGTGAGTTTGCGGTGTTCAATGATGCAGAAACCGTGATCGCTATTGCAGCGCCGGGATGCAGTGAATATACCCGTAAACAAACCGATGAACTGACTGAGTGGGTAAAGCGTCCGCAGATAGGTATGAAGGGATTGGTGTTCATTAAATGCAATGCCGATGGTACATTTAAAAGCAGCGTAGATAAATTTTACAGCGAAGACAAGCTGAAAGCGATCGCTGCTGCCGCCAATGCCAAGGCGGGCGACCTGGTGTTGATACTTGCCGGTGCAGAAGAAAGAACAAGAAAAGCAACGAGTGAACTTCGCCTGGAAATGGCTACCCGGCTTGGTTTACGAAAGGCAGATGAATTTAAATTATTGTGGGTGCTCGACTTCCCGCTGTTTGAATACGATGAAGAAGGTAACCGTTGGGTGGCCCGGCATCACCCCTTTACTTCACCCAAGCCCACACAGATCGCTGACATGATCAATAATAACCCGGTGATTGAGAATGCGGCCGAATATCTGAAACATCCGTACGCCAATATCAAAGCCAATGCATACGACATGGTGCTTAACGGAAATGAGATCGGCGGTGGTTCTATCCGCATCTATCAACGTGAGTTGCAGGAAAAAATGTTTGCTGCCTTAGGCATGGATGCTGCAGAGCAACAGCATAAATTCGGCTTCCTGCTCGGCGCTTTTGAATACGGCGCACCGCCGCACGGTGGTATTGCCTTTGGGTTCGACAGGCTTTGTTCCATCATCGGCGGCAGCGAAACCATCCGTGATTTTATCGCCTTCCCTAAAAACAATGCCGGAAGAGATGTGATGCTGGATGCACCCGCCAGTATTGATAATAAACAGTTTGTTGAGTTGCAGATAAAATTGGATCTGAAAAATTAATTTTTACTGGAATAATCCGGCAGAGTATATTGAAGTCCCTTAATTTTGAATTCTTAATTCTTAATTTTGAATTCTCTCCCTCCACTCGCCGAACGATTGCGCCCCAGCACCCTTGATGACCTGGTTGGTCAGCAGCACCTTACCGGCAAGGGAAGCATTTTACGTAAAGCCATTGAACAGGGCAAGGTACCCAGCATGATCCTATGGGGGCCGCCGGGCGTGGGCAAAACAACCATTGCCAACATCATTGCCCATACCTTAAAAGTTCCTTTTTATACACTCAGTGCCATCTCTTCGGGCGTAAAAGAAGTACGGGAAGTGATAGACCTGGCCAAAAAGCAGAGCAACGTTATTTTATTTATAGATGAGATCCATCGCTTCAATAAAGGCCAGCAGGATGCATTATTAGGGGCCGTGGAAAAAGGCATTATCACATTGATCGGCGCCACTACCGAAAATCCTTCTTTTGAAGTGAACAGCGCCTTGCTGAGCAGAACACAGGTATATATTTTAAAAGGGCTGGATGAAAAAGACCTCATCAATTTACTGCAACATGCTATAAAGAATGATGAAGTACTAAAAACAAAAAAGATCGGGCTGAAAGAAACCGAAGCGCTGATCAATATTTCCGGGGGCGATGCAAGAAAGTTACTGAACCTGCTGGAATTGGTTACCGACTCATTAGGCAGTGATGCAGTTATCACCGATGAGGCAGTAATGGAAATTGCACAGCAACGCATTGCCCTCTATGATAAAGAAGGCGAACAGCATTACGATATCATTTCCGCCTTTATCAAATCCATCCGCGGCAGCGACCCCAATGCAGCCGTGTACTGGCTGGCACGCATGATCGAAGGTGGCGAAGACGTAAAATTCATTGCAAGAAGGATGCTCATCCTGGCGAGTGAAGACATCGGAAATGCCAATCCCAATGCATTATTGCTGGCAAACGCAACCTTTGATGCCGTTAACAAGATCGGCTATCCCGAATCGCAACTGATCTTATCGCAATGCGCCATTTATTTGGCCAGCAGTGCAAAAAGCAACAGCGCTACAACGGCCATCGGCGCTGCTTTGAGCGCTGTAAAAGAACACGGCGATCTTTCCGTTCCCTTACACATACGCAACGCTCCTACCAAACTGATGAAACGGGAAGGCTATGGAAAGGGCTATGAGTATTCACACAACTACGATAATAATTTTTCGCCGCAGGAATATTTACCCGCCGAAATAAGCGGCACCTCATTTTACCAGCCTGGCAAAAATTTACGTGAAGACGAGCTGCGGAAATTTTTAAGAATGTTGTGGAAGGATAAATATAAATATTAAGAAACAGCCGTCCCTTTCTTCTGAATGATGAGCCCGATGGAAGTAACCACGTATTTATCTACCTGTA
>DAOQRQ010000054.1:0-11360 GCA_035355815.1 Ferruginibacter sp.
GGCCAAGCACATCTTTCTCCCTGGAACTAAGGTTATAATCATCCGCCATTGAACTACCCTCCTGGTTAAAGTATTTCATAACCCTCAGGGCAACGGATGGTGTCATGGATGCGCCACCATGATATACTTCCTCAATGCTTTGTGTGATCTTCTCTGCCGTTGCATTTTTCAGTAAATAACCTTCGGCACCCGCTTTGAGTGATGCAAATATCTTTTCTTCATCTTCAAAAACAGTTTGCATGATGATCCGTATCTGTGGAAAATTCTTTTTTATCAGCTCCACTGCTTTTATGCCATCCACATGCGGCATGGCAATATCCATCAGTACAATATCCGGCTGATGTGCTTTCATCTGTTCAACCACATCCCTGCAATCAGGAAAGCTGGCAACACATTCCATTCCTTCCGTCACCATCAGCAATGCCTTCAGACTTTCGCAGCGGTCTTTGTTGTCATCGTATATCAGCAGTTTAATCATGCAGGAAAATTAGTACTTATGGTCTGTATCCGTTATCGCTAATATTAGTTAGCGGTATGCGGCAATTCATTTTCGTTCCTTTCCCGGGGTTCGAGGAGAATTCAACATCGCCTCCCATTTCACCTGCCCGCTGCCTGATATGTTTCAACCCATTTCCGGTTAATACATCATCAGCCTGAAAACCTTTCCCGTTATCAGAGATAAGGATAACAAGATCATTTCCACTGATGCTGAACTGAATTTCGGCATTTGAAGCTTCGCTGTATTTGGCGATATTATTGATCGCTTCCTTCACGATCAGCAGGATGTTCTTCCTCGATTCAGGTGTAAATTGTTTTTGCTCTGCCTGTTGGTCTATGCGATAATCGCATTCAATATTTTTATGTGAGAGCAGCTCTGATCCGTAATTCTTGATACGGTTTGAAATACTCATGGCTCCCTCTTCCTGTGGTTTCATAGCCCATACAATATCACCCATATCTTCCATTACCTTACCGGCATTCTGCCTGATCTGCTGCAGAATATATTTTGCCTTGCCGGCATCTTCATGCATCGCTTTTTCAGCAACCGTGCTGTATATCTGTATGCTGCTCAGTGAAGCGCCGATATCATCATGCAGGTCTCTGGATAACCGGTTGCGTATCTCTGTAACTTTTATTACCAGTTCTTTGATCTTGAGACTCATCGCAACGGAAAAGATGATTACATCGCACAAAGTGCCCATGTACACATAATGGATGGGCGATAAGCCCAACAGCAGCATGTCTGTATCTACGAGCATTACATACATCACTATTGCCATGATGAAGAGATAGCTGATGGCTCCCCACTTTATCCATTTCAGAAAGCGGTTGTTCATGATGGAAAAAAAAGCGCCGGCTGCCGCAATACCCACCATCACATATATCACCCGGAAAATATTGTTCATTACATGAACAGCATTTTCAAATCCGTTCAATCCCGAGAAATAGAGGATAAAACAAAAACCTACATATAATACAGTGGCCCAGGTGATGAGCCGCCATGTTGTAAAAAGTTTTTTAAACCTGTCCCTTGAAACCGGCAGCGTTTCGATGATGAAATCAGCATAGGTCAGTATAGCAATAAAATTAAATCCATCGGCAAGAAAGTTATTCCGTAATGCATGGTCAGCCCTTGCATTCAGGTCTGCAGGCAGGTATAAGCCAATGGCCATGAGGTACAGGCAATATTTTAATATAACGCTTTCCCGGTATTGAATGTAAAGCAGAAAATGATAAACGAACATGATGAAAACAGCGCCCAGCAGCACAAAGCAGGGAATGGTTATCGAGTCCGAAAGATTGGGAAACATATACCCGGTTTATTCAGAAAGATACAACAGCCCGGGGACAAAGGGAAGCTGTTATTTACCTGAAAGAAGCATTACGGCTGCAACAATACCTGCCGTTTCAGTTCTTAAACGGGTTTCGCCCAGCGTTACTGCATTGAAATGACTTTCCAATGCAAGCTGAATTTCACCGGGGGTAAAATCTCCTTCGGGACCAATTAAAATGATCTTACTGGATAATGCTTCATTATTAAGGTCGGTTAAGTTCCGTTTTGCATCATCCATGCAATGGGCAATGAATTTTTGTTGATGGGTTACTGATGCAACAATCTGTTTGAATTTTAACGGCTCATGCAAAACAGGCAACCGGGTTTTTTGTGACTGCAGCATGGCGCTGACCAAAATACTTTTTAACCGGTCTGCCTTAAAAGCGGTTTTTTCTGTTCGTTCGCAAATAAGCGGAATGATTTCTGAAACACCGATCTCTGTGGCTTTCTCTAAAAACCATTCAAAACGGCTGGTATTCTTTAATAATGAAATGGCGATTGCAACATTTGAAGTTTGCGGTTTGGAGTTTGTGGTTTGAAGAATTTTTACAGCACATTTTTTCCGGTTGTTGTCAGTTATTTCAGCAGTGAACAGATCACCTTTGCCGTTGGTAAGCTGTAGTTGTTCACCGTTCTGCATCCGTAGAACCTGCACAATATGCTTGCTGGCAGCTTCATCCAGCACAACGTCCGTGCTTGATGCAACCAGATCTTCTTTATAAAAAAATGGAAGTGCCATAAAACAAAAATTCAGCGTAAAAATAATATCCACGCTGAATTCATAATTTTTAATTCTTAATTTTTAATTTAAAAAGGTGCATCATCGTCAAATTCCCCGTCGTTCATCTTGCTTCCCTTCTGAATATAGAGTTTGGCGCCATCACTGCCATCCGTTTTCACCGGCTTCCAGTTTCCTTCGGGCATGCCCGATGCAAAATCGCCACCGCCTTCTTCTTCAATGAATTTCTGAATGTGCAGCAAAGCTTTCAGTTTAACCGTATCTAAACTACCGTTACGGTGCTTGGCGATCTTCACATAGGTTTCGCCTTTATTGCTTTCGCCAAATTCGTTGGCGGTAATATCATAGTATTCGGGACGATACAGGAACATCACCATATCGGCATCCTGCTCAATGGCACCCGATTCACGCAGGTCACTTAACTGGGGTATTTTGG
This sequence comes from Ferruginibacter sp., assembly GCA_035355815.1. Classification (GTDB taxonomy): domain Bacteria; phylum Bacteroidota; class Bacteroidia; order Chitinophagales; family Chitinophagaceae; genus Ferruginibacter. The sequence continues at coordinate 3,010 of DAOQRQ010000054.1, forward strand.
CCCCTTCTTTTCTTTTCTCCACTTCACGACTTAACTGAGACAATGCGATGATGGGAACCTGTAATTCTTTTGCCAGTCCTTTCAGGTCTCTCGATATGCGGCTGATCTCCTGCTCCCGGTTGGCATTGCGGTTCTCACCGGCGCCACTCATCAATTGCAGGTAGTCGATGATGATCAGTCCAACATTATGCTTGTTCTTTAAACGACGGCATTTTGCACGCAGTTCAAAAATATTCAACGCGGCGGTATCGTCAATGAATATCGGCGCTTTGGATAAACGCTCAATGCCCCGTTTGTACAATTGTTTCATTTCATGTTCTTCCAGCTTACCACGGGCTATTTTCTCCAGCCATATCTCACTTTCGGCGCTCAATATCCTTTGCACCAATTGTCCGCTGCTCATTTCCAGGCTGAAAAAACCTACGGCGATGGGTTTGGTTGGATGCAAGGCTGCACTCCTGGCCAGGTTAAGGGCAAATGCCGTTTTACCCACAGAAGGTCGGGCGGCCAGGATGATAAGATCGGTAGGCTGCCATCCATACGTGATCCTGTCTAAAGATGGGAAGCCGGTAGGTACGCCGGTGATATCTTCCTGGCGGTTGCGCATGTCTTCAATACGCTGAATGGTTTTCACCAACACGGTATCAATGCTGTCGAAATTCTTTCGCAGGTGATTGTTGGTTATTTCAAAGAGTTTGCTTTCGGCATCGTCAAGCATATCGAACACATCAGTACTGTCTTCGTAGGCATCGCCAATGATCTCGCCACTGATGCGTATCAGTTCTCTTTGTATGAATTTTTGCAGAACAATTCTGGAGTGGGCATCAATGTTGGCCGAAGAAACAACCGCATTGGTGAGTTTGGTAACGTAATATGGTCCGCCAACCAGGTCAAGTTCTTCCCGGAATTTCAGTTCTTCTACAACCGTTAACAGATCTATCGGTAAACTTTTAATGGCCAGACCCTGCATTGCTTTATATATGCGCTGGTTGGCATCTACATAAAAACATTCGGGTTTTAAAATTTCAACCACGGTATCAAAAGCGCTTTTTTCCAGCATGATGGCGCCAAGAACCGCTTCTTCCAGTTCTTTTGCCTGGGGCGGTACTTTGCCAAACATCATGTTCCCGAGATCGAGTGGCGCTTTACGGCGCAGCTTTTTATCTTTATTGAAGTTAGTAAGTTCCATTTGCTTGAGTCCTGATGCTTGTTAGGGTTATCTATATGCAGGGCGGCTAAGGTAAATGCAAAAACGACTTGGTTTATTCACACCCTGCTTTTCATCTCCCTTTACATAGATTTTCCACTTTGAATCCACAGGCAAATATAGTTTCTTAACGGGTTATTCACAGGATTATTAACATAGTATATTCAAACAGGGGCCGACAACGTAACTTTTTATTAACACGCCATCCTGCTTCATTTAATTTTTCTGCACCTCGTACACATTTTTTTCTGTTTGCTTTTTCTATTCTGAATTTGTAGTTTTTTCAGTTTCCTGCTTTACAGGTGGGAAAATCATAATGCTTGCTTTTCAATAACTATCTTTGCCCGTCAATAACAAACAGTAAATAATCAGATGACCATTAGTTACAACTGGCTTTGCGAATACCTTCCTGAAAGAATTGAACCGGAAAGGCTGAGTAAGATCCTTACCTCCATCGGGCTTGAAGTAGAGAGCCTTGAAAAATATGAGTCCATCAAAGGTGGATTGCAGGGATTAGTGATCGGAGAAGTGATTACCTGCGAAAAACATCCCGATGCTGATAAATTAAAACTCACCACCGTTAATACAGGTGCAGCAGAGAACCTGCAGATCGTTTGCGGAGCCCCCAATGTGGCTGTCGGGCAAAAAGTAGTGGTAGCCACCATCGGAACAACCATTTATCCTGTTACCGGCGAACCCATGACGATGAAGAAGGCAAAGATACGTGGTGTGGAAAGCCAGGGAATGATCTGTGCAGAAGATGAGATCGGACTTGGTGAAAGTCATGCCGGCATTATGATATTACCGGCCGGTACAAAAGTTGGAATGGCAGCTGCCGAATATTTTAAGCCTTACGGAGATTTTATTTTTGAAATAGGCCTTACGCCAAACCGGATGGATGCGATGAGCCATATGGGTGTGGCCAAAGATGTATGCGCTTACCTTTCGCATCATACAAAGAAAGAAACGAACATTATATCTCCGTTTAAAAATAATTTCAAACCCGATAACCAGGGCTTGCAAATGCAGGTGATCATTGAGAACACAGACGCCTGCCAGCGCTACTCCGGAGTAAGTATTGAAGGAGTTACCATTGCCGAAAGTCCGGCCTGGCTGCAACAAAAATTAAAAGCCATCGGGTTAAGGCCGATCAGCAATATTGTTGATATCACCAATTTCATACTGCATGAAACGGGCCAGCCCCTGCATGCGTTTGATGCAGATCAAATAAAAGGGAAGAAAGTCATTATAAAGAATCTGCCAGAAGGAACTCCTTTTGTTACCCTGGATGAAAAGGAAAGAAAATTATCGGCAGAAGACCTGATGATCTGCAATGCCGATGAACCCACTTGTATGGCGGGTGTGTATGGAGGTTTGCACAGCGGTGTTTCTGCCAAAACAAAAAGCATATTTTTAGAAAGCGCCTGGTTCAACCCGGTATCGATCCGTAAAACATCGCTGCGGCATGGGCTACGTACCGATGCAGCCACCCGTTTTGAAAAAGGCGTTGACATCAGCAACACGGTAAATGTTTTGCGCAGAGCAGCGATGCTTATTAAAGAAATTGCGGGAGGTAAAATTGCCAGCGACATCATTGATGTGTATCCAAACCCAAAAGAGAAAACAGAAGTAGCGCTCAAATTTCATTACCTGAAAAAGCTAAGTGGTAAAAATTATCATCCCGATACGGTAAAGAATATTTTAGGCAGCCTTGGATTTGAGCTCTGCAAAGAAGGCGCCGATGAAATGCGTTTCTCGGTTCCGTACAGCAAGCCCGATATTACCATGGCGGCCGATATCGTGGAAGAGATCATGCGGATAGACGGGCTGGACAATGTAGAGATCCCTTCAACGATCAGCATTTCTCCATCTGTTGAAACACTGGCGCATGAAGTTTCGTATACAGAAAAAGTGGCTGAACATCTTGCTGGTCTTGGATTCCGGGAAATATTCACCAACTCCATCACCAACAGTGCTTACTATACAGCGGATGTTTTGCAAACAACCGTGAAGATGATCAATAACCTGAGTGAGGAACTGAATGTAATGCGGCCGGCCATGATGGAAACCGGGCTTGAATCCATTGCCTATAATTTAAACCGCAAAAACAACGACCTGAAGTTTTTTGAATTTGGAAAGACATATTCGGTTGATGAAACCGGGAATTATACGGAGACCAATCATCTTTCTCTTTACGTTACCGGTAATATAAACGCCGGCGGCTGGAAGGCCAAAGCACAAAAGGCCGATTTTTATTTTACAAAATCAGTTCTTGAAAAAATAATGGCTTTGCTGGGATTAAAGCCGGATGGATACAATGAATTGGAAAATGCCGGGCTCTCAAACTGCCTGCAGGCACATATTAAAAAAGAACCGGTTGCGCAGACAGGAATGGTAAGTAATAAAAAACTGGAGCAGTTCGATATTAAGCAACCCGTGTTTTACGCCGACCTGGACTGGAGCAGGCTGCTGAGCCTGAATAAAAAAAACATCACCGAATACCGGGAAATATCAAAATACCCCGCTGTAAACCGTGACCTTGCCATTGTAGTAAATAAGGCCCTCCCCTATGAGCTGGTGGAAAAAGCCACCCTGGCTACGGGGATAAAGAAACTTAAATCCATCAGTTTGTTTGATATATTTGAGAGTGAAAAGATCGGTGCCGGTAAAAAATCCATGGCGGTTAGCTTTACGTTCCAGGATGATGAAAAAACCCTCACCGATAAAGAAATTGATGCCATGATGAACAAGATCATCGCCTCTTTTGAAAAAGAATTAAATGCTGAAATACGAAAGTAACCATGCATGAGTGAACTGGAGCAACATATCAAACGGGTAAATGATAAACTTCAGCAACTGCTGAAAGGTTACCAGCAATTGCAAAAAGACAACCAGCGGCAAACAGCGTTGATAGAAGAACTGAAAAAGACTAAGGAATCCAGCGCACAACAGATAGAATCCTTAAAAGAACAGGTAGGCATATTGAAAGCGGCAGCCGGGAAAATGAATGAAGCAGACAAGAAAGAATTTGAAAAAAATATCAACCGGTACATCCGGGATATTGATAAATGCATTGGCATACTAAGCGAATAAACATGTCAGAACTGATCCCCATAAATATAGTGATTGCCGACAGGAGCTACCGTATTAAAACCAGTCCTGCTGATGAAGAAACCATTCGCCGCACGTTAAAGACCATCAACGACAAGATCATCGAATTCAAAACCCAGTTTGCCGGTAAGGATATGCAGGACTATGTGGCCATGGTGCTTATCTGGTATGCCACCCAGGCAAAAGCCGATGGCAACCCTGAACTGGAGGGTGAAATGCTGGAAGCATTACAGAAAATAGAAAGGCAACTGGATAAAGCCAGGTAAGCCGGTGGTTTTAAATCCATCTATTAGCCTCCCTGCTTATAATTTCTCCAAACAAATTACCTATCTTCGTAGGCTAAACAACTCATCCCATATTCCGGCCCTTAACCCGGAATGAAAAGAGAGTACTATATGATTTTGAACCGATTTAAAACAGAAAAATTCAATGGAACCGATAATATTATACATTATCATTGGCGCAGCCGCACTCATACTGGGCTTAATACTGGGTAAACTGGTATTTGCAAAGAATACCAAAAACCAGATCGCAGAAGCAGAGCAACAAGCCAAAAAGATCATCGCCGACGGCCAGTTACAGGCCGAAACACTAAAAAAAGAGAAGCTTTTAGAAGCAAAGGAAAAATTCGTTCAGTTAAAGGCTGATCACGACAGGGATGTTATGCAGCGCAACCAGAAGATCTCTGAGAGCGAGAACCGCATTAAACAGAAGGAGCAGTCCCTGAACCAAAAAGACCAGAACCTTGAGAAACAGATCAAGGAAAATGAGTCCATCAAGGAAAATCTCAATCGCCAGATCGAGATCGTAAATATCAAAAGAACAGAGTTGGAAAAACACCAGGAAGAGCATATCCGCCGCCTGGAAAAAGTAGCCGGGCTTTCAGCAGAAGATGCCAAAGCGCAGCTTATTGAAAGCCTGAAACAGGAGGCTCATACCAAGGCTTTGGTGATACAGCAGGAGATCATTGAAGATGCCAAACTGAAGGCCAATAAAGAAGCCCGTAAGATCGTCATCCAAACCATACAGCGTACTGCAGCTGAGCAGGCTATTGAGAACGCCATTACTGTTTTTAACCTGGAAAGTGACGAGATCAAAGGTTCTATCATTGGCCGGGAAGGACGTAATATCCGTGCCATTGAAGCCGCCACCGGTGTTGATTTAATCGTGGATGACACGCCGGAAGCCATTGTGCTTTCTTCATTCGACCCGTTACGCAGAGAGATTGCCCGTTTATCATTACAGCGTTTGGTTGCCGATGGACGTATTCACCCGGCCCGTATTGAAGAGGTGGTTGAGAAAACAAAGAAACAGATCGACGACCAGGTGATGGAGATCGGCGAACGTACAGCAATGGAATTGGGAGTACACGGCCTTCATAAAGAATTGATAAGAATGGTTGGCCGTATGCGTTTTCGTTCTTCTTATGGCCAGAACCTGCTTATGCATAGCCGGGAAACGGCAAATCTCTGCGCCATAATGGCCTCAGAATTAGGACTAAATCCCAAACTGGCTAAACGAGCCGGTCTTCTTCATGATATCGGGAAAGTGCCTGATGAGGAAACTGAGTTAAGTCACGCCCTTTTAGGTGCAAAACTGGCTGAGAAATATGGCGAAAACCCGGCAGTAGTAAACGCCATTGGAGCCCACCATGATGAGATGGAAATGCAATACGTCATCTCTCCCATCATCCAGGCTTGTGATGCCATTAGCGGGGCAAGACCGGGAGCAAGGCGTGAGATCATGCAGCAGTATATTCAGCGGATCAAGGACCTGGAAAACCTGGCAATGGCCTATACCGGGGTGGAAAAAGCCTATGCCATCCAGGCCGGAAGGGAATTGCGGGTAATCGTAGAAGCGGATAAGGTGACTGATGGAGATAGTGATAAACTTAGCTTTGAGATAGCCCAGAAAATTCAAACCGAGATGACCTTCCCGGGGCAGATAAAAGTTACTGTAATACGTGAGAAAAGGTCTGTGAACGTAGCGAGGTAAAAATATTCAATATTCGATAGTCAATATTCAATATTTACCCCTACCTTTGCCGTCCGTTAAAATTAAAAGAATATGAACGCAGTATCATTTGTTCATGAGCAATTAGGCACTAAGGCCAAAACCTCACTTCCGAACTTCAAAGCCGGTGATAATGTAACCGTGAATTATAAGATCCTTGAAGGTAATAAGGAGCGTATCCAGAGTTTTAAAGGTGATGTGATCAAACGCCAGGGAACTGGTGCAACAGCCTCATTTACAGTACGAAAGATGAGTGATGGTGTTGGTGTAGAGCGTTTATTCCCCGTATTCTCTCCAAATATTGAGAGCGTTGTTCTTAATAAAGTTGGTAAGGTAAAAAGAGCTAAACTGTTCTTCCTTCGTGAAAGAAGCGGTAAAAGCGCCCGTATCAGGGAAAAAAGAATGCCAGTGGCTAAAAATTAATCAAAATCTTCATATTTTTTTAAAGCGAAAATCAATGATTTTCGCTTTTTCTTTTAAAAAAGTTATGAAGTTGGCATTTTTGTTGTTATGTTTACGCAAAATTCAATCCTTCGATAAGACTTTTACCCCAAGGTTACTCTGAAACGTAAATTTTAAATTTTAAACCGTAAACCATGAGAAGGATTGTTCTTGCACTCGTTGCAGTTTTCACCACTATTTTATTATTTTCCTGCGCAAGGGGAATTTCGCCCGAACAGGCTGCCAATGGAAAAGCCAGGTGTGGCAGAACCTACATTCGTTAATATTCTTTAATTGCTTAAGTAGGGTTAATCAGAGGTTAACTTTGTTACATTAATTTACAGGCAAGTAATTATTTGAATTATCTTTGCTGTCTAAATTGAGATTATGACATTATCATTTTTAAACAGCATATTTCTGTTATCCATGCCGGGTGGCAGTGAATGGATCCTGATCATTATAGTAGTTCTATTAATGTTCGGGGGTAAAAAAATACCCGAACTGATGAGAGGGATCGGCCGGGGCATGCGTGAATTCAACGATGCCAAAAACAATGTGAAGAGTGAAATTGAAGAGGGCATGAAAGAAAAGGATAGCAAATAAATTACAAAAGAATAAAGTATTACGGCTGAAGTGAGCCCCGTTGAAGAGGGAACGCTTCAGCCGCTTTTTTATAGTCACAATGCTGCGATTATTTTAACCATGTTTTCATTTTCAGACATAGCTAAATACCATAATGATCTTCTGCATAACCGGGTAAGCTGCACAGAAGCAGTTGCGCATTACCTGCAGCGGATCGGGGAATATAAACACCTGAATGCTTTCACAGAGACATACAGCAACGAAGCCATAGAGCAAGCTTATCGTTTGGATGAAAAACGGAAAGCCGGAGAACCCATTAAAAAACTACACGGGGTCGTTATCGCCATTAAAGATGTGATCTGCTATAAAGACCACAAAGTAACAGCCGCGTCAAAGATCCTGGAAGGGTTCTCAAGTCTGTACAATGCTACGGCGGTTCAACGCCTGCTGGATGAAGATGCCATCATCATCGGTTCATGCAACTGCGATGAATTTGCAATGGGCAGCTCAAACGAAAATTCGGTGTATGGAAAGGTTTTAAATGCACTTGATAATACTAAGGTTCCCGGAGGCTCATCCGGGGGAAGCGCTGTGGCTGTTCAGGCAGGTTTATGCATGGCCAGTCTTGGAAGCGATACCGGCGGCTCGGTGAGGCAGCCGGCAGATTTTTGCGGTATTGCCGGCCTGAAGCCTTCTTATGGAAGAATTTCCCGTTACGGGCTTCTTGCCTATGCATCATCTTTTGACCAGATTGGAATTTTCGGTAATAACATACCCGATATCGCCCTGCTGCTGGAAATAATGAGCGGCTCCGACGGGTATGACAGTACGGTTTTGCAGGAGAAAAATATATCCTTTCAACAACCATCACCCGGTAAAAAATATAAGATAGCTTATTTTAAGGAAGCGGTTCAGCATCCATCACTCGATACAGAAATAAAAGAAAATATTTTATCGCTTATTGATACTTTAAAAAAGGAAGGCCATTCTGTAACAG
>DAOQRQ010000055.1:0-6795 GCA_035355815.1 Ferruginibacter sp.
TACCGGTTGATTTTATATAGTTGGCAGCTTCGGCTTCCATACCGCCACCAATTTCGCCGATCATTACAATGGCGTCTGTTTCTGTATCATTCATAAATAGTTCAACCGCTTCTTTGGTGGTGGTACCAATGATGGGATCACCACCAATTCCAATGGCTGTTGAAATACCCAGTCCGGCTTTGGCAACCTGGTCGGCCGCTTCATAAGTAAGTGTACCTGATTTGGAAACAATACCCACTCTTCCTTTTTTGAAAATAAAGCCGGGCATGATACCCACTTTGCATTCTTCGGCCGTGATAACACCCGGGCAGTTGGGTCCGATCAGTCTTGTCTTTTTATTTCTCAGGTAATTTTTCACTTTTACCATATCCTGAACCGGAATGCCCTCGGTGATACAAACCACCAGAGCAATGCCGGCATCAGCTGCTTCCATGATAGCGTCGGCTGCAAAAGCCGGCGGTACAAATATGATGCTCACATCGGCGCCGGTTGCTTTAACCGCATCGGCCACCGTGTTGAAAACAGGCTTGTCCAGGTGAGCGCTGCCGCCTTTTCCCGGTGTAACGCCTCCCACTACCCTGGTGCCGTATTCGATCATCTGCGTGGCATGAAATGTACCTTCCGTACCGGTAAAGCCCTGTACGATTATTTTGGAATCTTTGTTAACTAAAACAGACATGGTTTAATTAAGAATTAAAAATTAAGAATTAAAAATGAAGAGCTGCCTGCCGGCAGTATTCCGGCAAAGATAGGGGAGATGCGGTATTGTAGAAAGGGATATTTTGAGCTCTTAAAATCACTTCAGCATCTCATCCATATCCCGGTCATTGCTGATCTTGCCTTTGGCTTCCAGCATACGCATGTCTTTGGCGTCCTGTAAAAACTCGGAAGCAAAGATGAATTTGTTGAGGCGTTCGTTTTTAGAGAAGATGATGTCTTTTTTATTTCCGTTCCATTCCTTCTTGCCATCGTAGAGGTAGATGATGTTCTCGCCCATTTCCATTACACTGTTCATGTCGTGGGTGTTGATCACTGTGGTCATGTTGAACTCCCGGGTAATGTCGAGTACCAGCCGGTCGATCACCATGGAGGTTTGCGGATCAAGACCGGAATTGGGTTCGTCGCAGAAAAGAAATTTCGGGTTCAGCACAATGGCCCGGGCAATGCCCACTCTTTTTTTCATGCCGCCGCTCAGCTCGGCCGGGTATTTTTTATTCACGCCTTCCAGGTTAACCCTGGCCAGCACTTCATTAACCCTTTTCAGTTTATCGGAAAAATTCTGTGAGGTGAACATGTCCAGCGGGAACATGATGTTCTGCTCTACGGTCATGCTGTCGAACAAGGCCGAACCCTGGAACAGCATGCCGATCTGCTGGCGCAGTTCTTTCCGCTGATCCACATTCATATCGGTAAAACTCACGCCGTCGTAAATGATCTCTCCTTCATCGGGTTCAAATAAACCCACCAGGCATTTCTGTAATACCGTTTTGCCGCTGCCGCTTTGCCCGATGATGAGATTGGCCTTGCCGGTTTCCATCACATGACTTACGTCGTCAAGCACCACTTTATCGCCAAAGGATTTTTTTATGTTTTTGAATTCGATCATATTGCACCAAACCCCTAAAGGGCTTTTAGTCTCCGATTATTTTTAGAATTTTTTATTTGTTGAAGGTCATTATTAATTCGTGAACCCCGGTTCCCACTTTAGTGGGCGGAGGGGGCACTTTTACTTATCCAATAATAACGCTGCCAGTATATAATCCGCAAACAATATCATCACACAGCTCACCACCACGCTTTTTGTACTGCTTCTTCCTATTTCCAATGCACCACCTTTTACATAATAGCCATAATACGAAGGAATGGTACTGATGATAAAGGAGAAGGTATATGCTTTTACCAATGCAAAGAAAACATTGTAGGGCACAAAGTTCAGCAACAGGCCGGCATCGTAGGTGTCGGTTGAAAGAATGCCGGTTGCGGTACCTGCCAGGCGGCCGCCAATAATACCAAGTCCCATGGATAAAACAACCAGCAGGGGAATGGTGATAAGGCAGGCAAGTATCTTGGGCATGATGAGGTAGGATTTGGTATTGATGCCCATTATTTCCAGTGCATCTATCTGTTCGCTCACCCGCATGTTGCCCAGTTCGCTGGCGATCTTACTGCCTACCACGCCGGCCAGTACGATACAAACCACGGTGGGGGCAAATTCCAGTATCACGGTATCCCGTACAATTTGTGCAATGGTGGTTAAGGGAATAAGCGGACTAACCAGCTGGTAAGAAGTTTGAACAGCGCTAACCGCACCCATAAAAACAGAAATGATGACCACGATGCCCAGCGAACCGATGCCGATCTCCACGCACTGGTGCATCAGTTCTTTCCAGTACATGCGCCAGTTCTCCGGCCTGGTAAACATGCCTTTCAGCATCAGCAGGTAGCGCCCAAAATGATTGAAGAAATGCATGCTTGGATGGGATTTACGGATACAATTTACTATTTATACTGGTTACCATTTACTATTTACTATTTTTTAAGACGACACTGATCAAAAGACTCCAATGGGAAATAGTAAACTAAAGGGAAACAGGTCAGGTATCGTGTGTTACCGATTTACGCCGCTTCCACCATTTGCTTTTCTTCACCGCTTCCTGGGTATTGTTCTTGCATTTTGTTTGTGCATCCACCACGGCTATCAGCACCATATTGAAGATGGAACGGATAGAACTGCCCAATTGCAATACATGCACCGGTTTGTTCAAACCCAGCAGGATGGGGCCAATGGAATCGGTGCCGCCTACTTCCTGTAACAGGTTGTAAGCGATATTACCGGCTGCCAGGTTGGGGAAGATGAGGATGTTCACTTCGCCGTTCAGTAATTCGGTGAACGGGTAATTCTCTTTTAAAATTTCTTTATTGAAGGCAAGTATGCCCTGTACTTCACCATCACAGGTGAGCGAAGGGTCTTTGGCTTTTACCAGCTCCCTTGCCTGGCGAACAAGATTTGACTCGGGCGAATTGCTGCTGCCAAAGTTGGAATAAGAAAGCATGGCAATGCGTGGCTTGATATTGAACTGCTTTACTTCTTTGGCTACCAGTAAGGTTATTTCTGCCAGCTCTTCCGCTGTTGGATTAAAGTTCACGGTTGTATCGGCGAGGAACAAAGGCCCCCGCTTGGTGAACATGATATACATACCGGCGATCTTCTTAACACCCGGTTCGGTGCCGATCACCTGCAGGGCAGGACGGATGGTATCGGGATAATTCCTGCTCAGCCCGCTGATCATACAATCTGCTTCGCCGTGTTCCAGCAGCATGCAGCCAAAATGGTTGCGGTCCTTCATCACTTTAGAAGCTTCATACCGGTTCACCCCTTTGCGATGCCGTTTATCAAAGAACAGGTCGCCGAATTTTTTCCGCAGGTCTTCATGCTTATCATCTTTTGGATTGATGATGGGCATTCCTTCTAAATCAATTCCGTTCTCTTCAGCGATCTTCAATATCTTTTCTTCTTTGCCCAGCAGGATCGGGTAGGCAACGCCTTCTTCCAATGCCAGCTGTGCCACTTTTAAGATTTTGATATTCTCTGCATCGGCAAACACCACCCGCTTGGGATCTTTTCTTGCCTTGGTACCTATCACACGGCTCAACTGGTTATCCAGTCCAAGCCGGCTGTTCAGTTCCTGTACGTATTTATCCCAATCAACGATGGGATATTTTGCCACGCCGCTTTCCATGGCTGCTTTAGCCACGGCAGGGGCCACGGTAGATAACAATCTTGGGTCGAGCGGTTTGGGAATGATATAACTAGGTCCGAAGGTGATCGTCTTTTCATTGTAAGCAAGATTCACAATATCCGGCACCGGCGCTTTGGTGAGTTCGGCTAATGCTTTAACAGCGGCCAGCTTCATGGCTTCATTGATAGCGGTAGCCCTTACATCCAACGCACCGCGGAAAATGTACGGGAAGCCCAGCACATTGTTCACCTGGTTGGGAAAATCGCTGCGGCCCGTGGCCATGATGATGTCTTTACGTACTTCAACAGCGGTTTCATAACCGATCTCCGGATCGGGATTGGCCATCGCAAATACGATCGGGTTCTTTGCCATGGCTTTCACCATTTCTGGTGTAACCGTATTACCGGCGCTTAAACCAATAAAAACGTCTGCATCTTTAAATGCTCTGGCCAGGTCATAGTCCTTGTATTTGGCATCCACGCAGAATTTCTCTTTCAGTTCTTCCACATCGGGCCGGCCTTTGTATAAAATTCCTTTGCGGTCGAACACCATGAAGTTGCTGTGTTTGGCGCCAAGGGATTCGTACAACTGGATGCAGGCCATTGCTGCGGCACCGGCGCCGTTCACTACAAAACGTACTTTATCAATTTTCTTTTTCTGTATCTCCAGTGCATTCAATAAACCGGCAGCACTGATGATGGCCGTGCCGTGCTGATCGTCGTGCATGATGGGGATCTTGCAACGCTTCTTCAGTTCCTGTTCTATATAAAAACACTCGGGTGATTTTATGTCTTCTAAATTGATACCGCCGAATGTTGGTTCCAGTGCCTGTACGATCTGCACAAATTTTTCCGGGTCGGTCTCATTGATCTCGATATCAAACACATCAATGTCGGCGAATATTTTAAACAATACGCCTTTTCCTTCCATTACCGGTTTGCCGGCCTCGGGGCCGATATTGCCCAGGCCAAGTACGGCAGTGCCGTTGCTGATAACGCCAACCAGGTTTCCTTTGGCCGTGTATTTATAAACGTCTTCGGGATTGGCGGCGATCTCTAAACAAGGCTCGGCCACACCGGGCGAATAGGCAAGCGAAAGGTCTCTTTGTGTTTTGGCTTCTTTGGTGGGTATTACTTCTATCTTGCCAGGCCTTCCTTTTGAATGGTACTCGAGGGCCTGTTGTTTGCGTGAGTCTTTTGACATAGTTATCTGGTTAATGGTTCATCGTTAATAATAACAGATCATCTTCACGGGTACCAATAGCTACCGGTACGCTCTTGAAAAGTATTAACTCTGATGAACTTGGGAATGCAATTTAGTGAAATAGACGTTACGTCAGGTTATATTAGATTTAGCTTTAAAACTCCAGGTAATGGAAAATTCTGCCACTACTTCGCCTTCCTTATTCCTGCCATAAGACCGGGCAGTGACCATTTTCCCTTCATTGCTGATGATGGCATCTTCAATGGTTTGCCTGATGAGTTGCCCTTCTTCGCAGGTAAAGGTGGTTCGGCCAACGGCTTTCTTCATAAAACTTCCTTCCACTTTCAGCACCAGCATGCTTACCGAAGGGTTGCGTTTATATATATGTGCCATGGCCAGCACCCCCGTACTCATTTCGGCCGCCATGCTCAGGCAGGCAAAGTAAATACTCTTAAACGGGTTTTGACTTAACCATTTGTACGGAACCGTAACCACGCATTTGTTTTCATCGGCCGACCGAACCCGTACGCCGCTGATAAAAGCAGCAGGCAGTTTGGAAAGAAGGAACAGCCGGAATTTAACGGGGCTGTTGATGAGTTGAAGGAATTGTGCTGCGTTGGACATTACTCATTAAGTTATTTGTCATTAGGTCATTAAGTCATTAGGTCAGTTGTCATTGAGCAGGGGGCTTGCAGTTAAAAAATCTTTGAATGACCAATGACTTAATGACCATTGACAGATTTATTGATCGTCTCCGTACATTTTCGGGTTTAATGCATGCGGGCTCCACATTTCAAAAAACGCCTGCACCCTTCCCCGGTCATAACTTTTTTTGCCGTCTTCCAGGTATTCGCTGTTCTGCGTATGAATGCGTTCGCCTTTTTCATTTAAGATGATGAACACCGGGAAACCAAAACGCTGGGCATAACCATATTTAGCAAATACCTTTTTATTCTCGTTCTCTTTGCTGTAGTTTAAGTGATACGGAATAAATGCCGACCTGATCACCGAATCGATCTTTGCATCTTCTTTGCAGAACTTTTCGAAGGTAATGCACCAGCTGCACCAGTTGCCACCACCGAGCAACAATACATATTTATGTTCTGCCTTCGCCTGTTTTAACGCAGCAGCTATATCTTGTGCTGCATCGGCTTCGGGATGATACAATTTAGCTTCGGCTGTTTGTGCATAGCTGAGTACAGAGGTAAGGCAAAGTATTGCGATAAAAATGTTCTTCATGTAAAATATTTGGCATTACCAGGATTGAAGAGTGTCAGCCTGAGCTTGTCGAAGGCGGCTTTTGGTATTAAACCGGTTTCGACAAACTCAACCCGACGTTTCATCCTGGTAATATTTATTTGTTCACTTCCACCAGGCAGATCACGGCATTTTGTGCACCATCTTCCCTGAAATTAATGGTACCCCCGTTTCCGGTAGCAAAACGAACATTGCCAATACCTTGCTGGTTAAGGGCAGCAGCCACTTTACCGGCATAGCTGTTACCGGAGCTTTTGCTGATGGCATTATTCACGGCATACCAGTCGAGCGCCTGCTTTGTTACCACGATCGCAAACACATCTTTATTACCCACGTTATCCGGAACCAAACTCTTTCCTCTTGGAAACAAACGATAGCCGGTGATGCCGCAATAAGGCGAGAACGAAGTTTTGGTTGCATCTTCTTTACTGGGATAAGGGAACAGGGTGTAACTGCTTCCATCGGTTTCCTGTCCGAATATATATGTATAACACTCCACCGAATTCTTTATCTCCATTTTAAATTTAGTGCCGGGCGCAACAGTATTCACGGTTTCAAAAACATTACCCGACTTTAAACGAAGCGGTATGTATTG
>DAOQRQ010000055.1:6895-11337 GCA_035355815.1 Ferruginibacter sp.
CAGTATTCACGGTTTCAAAAACATTACCCGACTTTAAACGAAGCGGTATGTATTGCTTGTCGTCATTCTTCACCAAACCAATGGCACATTCCAACGCTGCATTTACTGCAGCGCCACGCTTGGGCATAGGATCGATGCCGTATGCTTCCCGTACAAATTCTTTGAAGTCGGCATAGCCAACCCAGGCCACACCATTATTACCCCATTCGGGCCCCCAGCTGTTCATGATCTGGAAAGCGCCGGTATACGATTCGCCGTTTGCATACTTCGCAACCCTTCTGTCGTCATAACCGATCACACACATAGCATGACCGCCAAATCCCATCTGGCTGCGGTCTTCATCGGTTGGCGTCCACAGTTCTTTTCCCATCATGGGTTGCATAAAACTTCCGCCAACCATCATACCTATCACCACGGGGGCGTCTTTTGCCAGGTGTTCTTTTATGGCTCTTATGCTGATGCCGGTAGCACTTTCACCATCTGTTAGCCGGGTAAATCCATGCATGCGGTTCTGCGATGCCTCATTCATCATTGCATTATTCGGCTGCCGGCTGCAGTCCTGGTCGGTGTAAGGAAAATCATTAAAAGCCACCACGCCTTTATTGGTCATAAATTCCATGGCGTTCTGAATATAAGCGCCCTGGCATCCTTCCAACCCGATCTGGTTATAAACAAAGGCCGGACTGTATGCCGTATTATTTCCGCTTTGCCCGGTAGAAGCTGCTTCTACAATTGTACGGGCAGCATAAGCGCTGCTCCATGCCACGCAGGATCCCTGCTGGCCCTGGTTCCTGCGATCGGGTGCAAAGCGCAGCAGCGAAATGCTTTCGGGTAAAGGGTTCTTGGTATTGTCATCGGCCAGCCCTTCATACACGCTGGCTTTTTTAAATGTATCGGCATTGAAATTATACCCGCTTTGCGAAAACAGGTTCTTTACCACATCGGTTACGCCACCGCCACCTCCGCCGCCAGCGCCATTCCTGAAGAAGAAGAAATAAGCAGCAGCACCTGCCACCAGCAGCAGCAATATTTTTTTGCCGCCGCCACCGCCTTTGAACAGGCTGAGCAGTAAAGGCAGCAAGGCCATCAGTCCGCCGCCACCTCCACCTCTTCCGCCACCGCCACCCCCCGAGGTTTTACTTTCATCAAAGTCCTGTTGATCCTGTGGATCGTCTTCCATACGTATAGGCATACAAAAAGTTTTAGTCTTTAAAAGTAAGGAGATTTTTTATAATCCCTTCCCGGCTTTTATATACTATACAGTGTGGCCGGATTTATTCTAAAACTAGGTTACTGCCTTTAGGATATTTAACAGAGTATCTGAAACCCACTATCTTTTCTTTAGCCGGCTCCAATTGAATTGTCCATTTCATTTTTCCGGTTTCACTATCCAGGTCGGCTTCTTTATTTTCTATCCTGTCTACTTCCACTTCTTTCATGGTACTAACAGGAAACTGGTCCTCTATCACCAGGTTGACAGTTTGCTTTTTATTATTCCTGATATTGATCTCAAAGTTTCTGTAATCGATCTTATTGCTGCCCAAGAATTGTTTTTTACTGAATTCTTTCACCCTTGTTCTTTTTACGGAAATATTTTTATCCCTTCCCAAAGAGATATTTAAGGTATCGCCAGCTGCTTTGGGATTGATCAATGCTTTACCCAGGAAGGTGCCTTCGAAGAATAAATTGCTTTCGCCTTCCAGTAAATTCAGGTCGCCCCAGTCTGTGATCTTTGCAGTAAGAAATACATCCTGTTCCAGTTTTGGTACACAATAGTATTCATACAATGCAGCAACTTCCATTTCTTTCATTTGCACTGTTGCGACCTTGCCATCGTTTAAAATGGTATAGGGAGTTTCTATGTCAAACGAAAAACTGGTCGAGTTTTCCCTTTCAGAAACAGTCAAAGGGATACTTGCTTCTTTTCTGTTCTTTGAGAATTCGTTTTCTTCCCCACGTACTGAACGTTGTATCCCAAAGGCACTTGTTACCACTACTTCTTTAAGATCAGTACCGCCGCCCTGCATTGCAATATTCATTACATTAGATGAGATGAATAATTCCCTGCTTGAAAAACTGGCCCCGGAAACTACAATAGTAGAGGCGTTATAGGGAACTACGATTCTGAAATTACCATTTGCATCTGCAGAAACCCCGGTGGGTGTTCCTTTTATCTTAACAGTAGCAAATGAAACAGGATTACCGTCCTGGTCGGTTATTCTGCCGCTCACCTCTCTTACATTTGGATTATAGCTATTGCCGGTAGCGCTGCTGATGCCGTAATATTTTGGCATAAAATAATGAAGAAACCAGGTTGGCAAATTCGGCTTTTCGCCATTTTGTTTGGGATCGGCGGTAGATAAAGTAAGTTTTACTTCTTTCCAGTCTTCACCCGATGATTGATAAACATTCGCTTTGTACAGCATCGTGATCGGGTGCAGAATATCGGTAACCCGGATGTCATATGTGGGATACCACCCGGCCTTATCAACAAAATAGCTTAGTGTAAGATCAGCATTTGCTGTTTCTTTACTCTCCACTGTGATCACCACTTCACTGGTAGCTGTGCTGGCCTGTTTATTTAATTCATCCTGTTGTTTGTTTAATTTGGCCATTTCTGCATTCAGTTTTTTCAGGCTTTTACTTACTTCGGTTTCTTTCTGCTTAAGTTCTGTTAAGCGCAGGCGGTGAAAATCTGCTGCCTCTTTTAAGTCAGCTGTTCTTAATCCCGTGTTCTGTGCCACAATTGCCTGATTCTTCGACAAAAGATTCTCTTCATTCCTGTAAATACCTAGCAGGTCATTGCCCATGTTAATTTTATCCTGTAATGCTTCTTTCTGTTCTTCCACTTTCAGCATATCATTTTGTTTGGCTTGTTCCTGTAGATAATTCAGCTTATGTACAACTGAAAGCACGGTAAAATTTCCTTCAGCCTTTACCTGTATGCTTTGTTTGTTGATATAGGGGGAGATACCTTTAAAGATAATTTCGGAAGTGCCGGGGTTTACAACAGTTTTGCCTGAACGGTTTATTTGAGCGCCATTTAAAAAAACAATGGCTTTCTCTATTTTGCTGTCAATGATCTTTTGTGATGCCTGGGCTTTACTGTTTTTTATAGGTATAATCCAACACAGTACCATTAATAGTTTTGGTATTAAGATCTTCATGATAATTTTTTTACCATGATGCAGGCCATAAAAACTTTACATAAATTATTCCTGGAACGGTAGGTCAATTATTTTTTTCCAGTATCTCAAACTGCCTGCTTACACTCACGCCATTTTCATCCACCAGGGTAATGATGTGTTTGCCGGGAGAAGGATTCAATCCTACCTGGTGAAAGTTTTGAGTGCTGCCGATGAATTCATCATCCATACTCCAGAATATTTTAGCACCGGCTCTCCGGTGTGCAGCGGTAAAAACGGTCTTTCCTCTTTCGCCATTAATTTCCAGCGGTACGTAGATCTTTGCATCGGGTTGCGGATAAATGATCTCCATTAATTTTCCTGTTTCAGCAAACGCACAACCGGGCTTGAAAGCAGGGAGCGGTTTATAATCAATATTGCGCTGCTTGTAATAAAATTCCATGGCAGGAGTGAGGATGAACCAGCTTTTGTGCTGCATGTTCATCGGCGATTCGCATTCTTCGGTAACACGATAACTTCCGGTGGCATCCAGGTGAATTATTTTATGATAGGGGCATTGAAGTACTTTGGTTCCATTGGGCGGCATAAATAAAGTATCCACTTCCGGACAATCAATATTCGCCCGGTAACCGCTTTGCCGGCATACCGGCACAAAAGAATAATTGTATACCGGTTTTTCAAACCATTTGCCGTTTGGTAATAAACGAAAGATATCAAAGAGTATGGGAGCTGCGGTTTGTACACCGATCAGTCCCGGTCTTCCTTCACCATCGGTATTACCCACCCATACCGCCACCACATTTTTGGGCGTAACCCCAATGGCCCATCCATCACGAAAACCAAAACTGGTTCCTGTTTTCCAGGCGATCTTTTGCGAAGAGGAGAACAACTGCCACAAGCCTTCTTCACCCGGCCGCATCACTTCCTGCATGGCCTGGAAGGTGAAGTAGATGGAAGTGGCGTCGAGGGGGATGTTTGAGGTTTGAGGTTTGAAGTTTGCCCTTCGGCTACGCTCAGGATGGGTTTGAAGTTTGTAGCTGGCAGGATGAAAATCAGTTATATCCATCTTACCATGATTCTTTGCTTGATGATTCAATGCCCTTGCCATGGATGCATACACAGCGGCGATGTCCCATATGGTTACTTCACAACCGCCGAGAACCAGGCTCAAACCATAGGTATCGGCGCTTCGGTTCAATGTACTGATGCCGCATTGCTGAAGCGTTTCGTAAAAGCGCTGGTATTTATACTGCTGCAGCATTAAAAATACCAGCGCTTTTACGAAACGCTTCAGCA
>DAOQRQ010000056.1:0-11284 GCA_035355815.1 Ferruginibacter sp.
AAACGATCCAAACGTTTTGCAGATAAAAACAGCCCCTTTGCAGATTTCGTTTTTCAGAATAACCGCAACGCCGAAATTTTACAGCAAATGACTTAATTATGAAAAAGATAATTGCCTGCTTCATGCTTTCCTTTCCTTTGTTTATGTCTGCACAAAAAGTGGATTGGAATAAACTGAGATCCATTCAGCCGGATAAGATACTACTGAGCGGGGAAAGAAAGCCCACCAAAGTCCTGTTACTCGGTACGTTTCATTTCGGATACCCTAACCTGGACGGGCATAAAACCGATTCTTCTAAATTCATTGACGTAAAATCGCCTCAACGCCAGAAAGAAATACAAGAGCTGGCTGATGTCATAAAACGGTTTAAACCTACACGCATCTATATTGAAACGACCAACCAAAGCTGGATGGATTCTTTATATGGAGAATACCTGAATGGCAGGTATGAATTAGGCCGGAACGAGATCTACCAGCTTGGGTTCCGGGTTGCAGGCCAGATGAAACTTGCAAAGGTATATACAGTGGATGCACAGCCCTTTTCAAACGAATTTCACAAGCAATACAAATGGATCGATAGTTTGTGGGATGATAATACGGCAATTGACAGCCTGCGGGATAAGTATTGGAGTAAAAAGTATAAAGAAATGTACACGACCGGAGATTCTATCGAAACCACATTGACGATGCTGGAGAATTTTTTACTCATGGCCGAACCTCCTACAATGCAACGGATGCACGGCCATTATCTTGCTGCAGGGTTTAATACAGAAAACAATGCCGGCCCTGATCTGCTTTCTGTATGGTGGTACAACCGCAACCTGCGCATCTTTAATAATATCCTTAAAACAAGACCAACTGCAGAAGACAGGATCGTAGTATTGTTTGGAAACGGGCATATGCCCCTGTTGAAGCATTGCTTTTATTCATCGCCCGAGTTTGAGATCGTGGAACTGAAGAGTTTGTTAAGATAATAGCGGCTGTTGATCCCGATGTTTCAGTATAGCCATGAAGCCCACTAACGAATGTTCTGCCCTTGCGCAGAACATTCGTTTTAAGAGAGCCGGTAAATTTCCGGCGCTTTATAAACGGCCATTCCTAAACAATGCCGGTTGTAAGCCACCTGCCTGATTTACGATACAACAATTACTGATTGTAATCAGTTTCTGATGCTATTGTAACAATTGTTACAACATCCCCTTCTGTACTTGCGAACTTTACATCGTAAACATCGATCCTTTCACTTTAAATAACTAATTATGAAAAAGGTTGTAGTCGTTGGGGGAAATTTCGCAGGATCTACTGCAGCCCTCGAATTAAAAAGAAAACTGAAAGAGAATGTGCAAGTGACCGTGATAGACCGTAATGAAGATTTTTTATACATACCATCCCTTATCTGGGTACCTATCAAACGCCGGGAAGTAAGTGAAATATCTACTCCCCGCCGAAGTGTTTTTGAAAGCCATGGCGTAAATTTTGTCTGCACCACCGCCCTGAATGTAGACCCCGATATTCAGGTTGTGTTTACAGAAAAGGGAAATTATCCTTATGATGAACTGATCATCGCTACCGGCCCTAAAGTAAACTTCGGTATTGCACCGGGTGTACGGGAGCATGCTTTATATATCGGCACACCAACCGGAGCTATGAAGACAAGGGAAAAGCTGGAAGAATTCAAGAAGAATCCGGGGCCTATTGTCATTGGCGCCACTCAAAATGCAGGTTGCATGGGCGCTGCCTACGAGTTTTTATTCAATATAGAAAAATGGCTGCGTGACCAGCATATCAGAAAAAAAGCAGACCTCTATTGGGTAACACCCGAAGATTACCTGGGCCATTTTGGTATCGACGGAATGCCGGGTGGTGAAGGCATGTTGAAAATGTTCATGAAGATGTTCAATATTCATTACCGTACCCAGGTAGGTGTGAAGGAAGTAAC
The DNA here is from genome assembly GCA_035355815.1 of Ferruginibacter sp. GTDB lineage: Bacteria > Bacteroidota > Bacteroidia > Chitinophagales > Chitinophagaceae > Ferruginibacter. Next base: position 1,940 of record DAOQRQ010000056.1, read on the forward strand.
AGCCACTGGTATAAGGCTAAGTAATGATGAATTCATTGCTACAAACTTTGTTATGTTAATGCCGCCATTCATTGGCGTGGATTTTATCCGCAATTCTCCCAAACTGGATTCCAAAGCAAATGGGTTCTTAGATGTGGAAGGAACTTACCAGCACAAGAAATACAGGAATGTATGGGGCGCCGGTTTAACCGTAGATGTGCCGGCACCCTTCACTTCTAAAAAGATACCCTATGCCGTTCCTAAAACAGGTTACCCAAGTGATGAGACCGGGAAGATAGTGGCAGAGAACATTATCCGCTTAAGTAAAGGTGAAACAAAACTGAAATCAAAAAAATGGGGACAAATAGCCGGCCTTTGCGTGATGGATGCCGGGAAAAAAGAGGTGTTGATCCTGAGCAATCATTTGTTCAGGCCAAGAACATTTGCCATTATGCTTCCCAATATTTTTTACGATATCAATAAAGTGATACTGGAGAAATACTTTATGTGGAAACTGAGGCATGGTTATTCTTTCCTGCCTTAGATGATGGTTACAATAAAAAGATCTCCCGGTTTTGCCGGGAGATCTTTTTATTATTCCATGATTACTTTTTTCAGGTAAAACACTTTGGGGTCAACCTGTACCGGCGTTTTGCTGGTAATGGTTGATCCTTTTTTATCGATGGTTACCCGTTGCGTTCCTGCATCGGTCACTATATCTACCGGAAGCGGCATATCGATGTTAAGCAGCTTCACCAAATATTTGTCGTCGCCGGTTTGCCGTACATGTATCTCCAGTTTGTCTGTTGTGTACAGAAAAAGCTGGAACAGCGGCTTCATACTTTTACCATAAGCGCCGCTGAACAGTTGTTCAACATCCGATGTCATCACGGTGTTGTCATAGGTATACTTCGGATCGGTAGCCAGCTTTTTCAATGTGGGAAAGAAAACTTCATCACCCATCACATAACGCAGCGTGTGCATAAAGAAAGCGCCCTTGCCATAAATATCGCCGTAGTAAGCGCTGTCAGAATCCACTTCATCGCCCCGTACAACAGGTAATTTATTTTGTGTGGCCCGGGCTGTTTGCTGCATTCTTTTTAAATATGCATCCTCCCCGGCCAGTTCCCGGGTGGCCATCGCATCACCGAAACTGCAGATGCCTTCCTGTATCCACATATGGCCCCAATCCCTGTTGGTTACTTTATTGGCCCACCATTCGTGGCCAAATTCGTGGTGCAGCAGCCAGTCAAAATCCTTTCCGCCCAATTGGGTGAATTTGTATTTGTTGCCATAAGCGATATTCGTCTGGTGTTCCATACCCAGGTGTGGCGTTTCAGAAGCAGCAATACGTTCTTTTGCCCAGGGGTATTCGCCAAAATATTTTTCCTGTATGCGGGCAGATTGTTCGTAGAGGTCTAATAATTTATCTGCCATAGCAAAATTTTCTTCCAGCACATAATACTCCATCGGCACTTTATTGCCGTCAACCGTAGTGTAAACACGTTTCGCCACTTTATACCTGCCCACATTAAAAACCAGGCAATAGTTGCTGATGGTATAATTGGTTTTATAATGAAAAGTTGTCTTTTCTTTCTTCGTGCTTTCTTTTTGTAACAGCCCGGGTGCAGCCACCACCAGGCCTTTTGGAACCGTGATGATCATATCAGCGCCTTCATTGGGTTCATCGCTGGGATGATCCTTGCAGGGAAAGAATATCTTTCCGCCCTCGCCCTGGCAGGTAACGGCGATCCATGGATTTCCCTTGCTGTCTTTCTCCCACTGAAAACCGCCGGTCCAGGGCGCTCTTTCTGCAATACCGGGTTTTCCCCCGTAAGCGATCTTCACTTTTACTTTTCCCACGGGTAACGGTTGTGGTAAACTGATGCGTATCAGATCATCATTGCCGTGTACAAAATTATTTGTCCTGCCATTTACCCAAACCTGGCTAACGGTGAGGCCATGCCAGAAGTCGAACAGCAGTACATTGCCTGGCTGGGAAAGATTGAGATCGATCTCGGTATAGCCGCTGATCGATTTTTGTGCAGGATCAACATCCAGGACAAGGGTATAATGCCGGATGTCCATAATGGCCTGCTCGGGTTTTAATTTACCGCCCGATTTTAAATTTTGTGCCGCAACGCCAAAGGCTGCGATCACCAAAAGGAAAGATAAGATCGTACGCATGCTGTTTTTTTTTGGTGCTTGTAAGATAAAGTTAATTGCCCATTTGCGGTAATGATATTTACATAAGCGGCCGGCCGGCTGCCGGGTTTATTCATAGCTTTAGCTTCTAAAACTACCGCCATGAAAAGAATGATCTGCACACTTGTATTATTTCTTGCATTAAAAACTGCTTTTACACAGGAAGTCCGGGCAAAAGTAGAAGCGGCCTGCATGGATTATATTGAAGGCTTTTACGAGGGCGATACCAGCAAGCTTGTACGCAGTATTAAACCGGGACTTTATAAATTTGGGTACTGGAAAAATAAGAACAACGGACAGTATGAACCCGACGGGCAAATGACCTTTCAACAGGCCATTGATTATGCGAAAAGGGTTTTGGCTAAAAAGAATTTCGCCAAAGCCGATGCACCCAAAAAAGTGCAGGTGCTGGATATCATGCATTTCATTGCCGCGGCCAAAGTAACGGCCTGGTGGGGAGTGGATTATATCCTGCTGGTGAAACAGGATGATAAATGGATGATAGAGCAGGTGCTCTGGGAAGGGCCGCTGGAAAAATAGGTTAAAGAAGCAGGCTGTATAATATATTTGTGTGTTAAATCCTTTTAAGCACAAATACCGGTCATCAATGAAACTGAAACGTATCCTTTTTGTTTGTTGCCTTTTCCTGGGCTATAATGGCAAAGGCCAGGAATATAAATTTCTCTATTACCTCGATACCGATCTTGGCAGTGTTGCAAAGGACAAAGCCACCATTATAGGAAAAGGCCTGAAAGAAAACGGGCTGTTCCGGCTGGATTGTTTTTCGGCGCAGAATAACCGGCTGCTGATGACGATACATTTTAAAGATTCCACCATATCCGTGCTGGAGGGTCCTTTTAAAAGTTACCATTCAAATGGTATGCTGGAGAGGGAAGGAAATTTTATTAATGACCTGGAAGAAGGAAACTGGTTTAAATGGGGACCTGAAGGACAAAGAAAAGATTCGATAGTTTATAAAAACGGGGTGCCGTGGGTAAGGGCATCCTTCCATTATTATAGGGAAGGAAGGATAATGTATTATGAACTTACCGACAGCCTGCAGGACACCCATCAAACCATTTCGTATGATTCAAGCGGCCAGGTAGTGGCTGAAGCTAATTTTAAAGGACAAAAAGGTGTTGTAAAGACATATACTGAAAAAGGAATAGTTACCGACTCTGTATTTACCAGGGAAGTAAGAGAAGCCTCCTTTCCGGGTGGCGATGATGGCTGGCGACGGTTTCTTCAAAAGAACCTTAACCCGAATGTGCCCATTAATAACGGCGCCCGGGCAGGGAAGTATACCGTTATTATAAAATTCATTGTACGGAAGGATGGAAGCCTGGACGGCATCAGTGCAGAAACAAAGAATGGTTACGGCATGGAAGAGCATGTGATCAAACTGATCAAAAGCGTTCCCAAATGGATACCCGCCATCCAGTATGGCAGGTACGTGAATGCATACAGAAGACAGCCGGTTACATTTGTGGTGGAATAAGTGTACTGACGTGTAACTCCCGGCTGCTGCTAACTTATATAAATGCAACAGCTTTTTACTCATATTGCCCATTACCATCCACTCAGTAAGGAAGCGCAGGAAACACTGGAGGATTGTTTTGAACAGGTTGCCCTTTCCAGGAACGAATACCTGCTTACCGAAGGGCAGGTTTGCCGTCATTTATATTTTTTAGAAAAAGGAGCATTAAGAGGATTTTATAATCTTGATGGAAAAGAAGTGACGCATTGGTTTGGTTTTGAGCAGGACTTTGTAACCTCTTTCCATAGTTTTATCACCGGTACGGCTGCAGTGGAAAATATACAGTTGCTGGAAGGAAGTATCTTAAGGGCCATTTCAAAAGAAAAACTCACAGCGCTGTTCAACCAGTACCACGAGATAGAAAGACTCGTAAGGATCGCCTACGAAAAATATTATATCCGGCTGGAAGAACGTTTTGTGAATGCCCAGTTTAAAACGGCCACCGAACGGTATGAGAATCTGTTGCTGCAAACGCCGCATATCCTGGAAAGAGTACCGCTGGGCCATATCGCTTCTTACCTTGGCATCAGTTCCGAAACACTCAGCCGTATACGCAGCAAGCTTTAACATTTTGCTTTTTGTTTTTTGACAATTGTCAAATGCGGCACCGGCGGGGGCCAATAGATTTGTTCCATAAAACAATCAATATGGAACAAAAACAGATCAATCAACCTTCAGCGGCTTTCATTGCTGCTTCCTGGCTGGCTTTTTTCATTGGAACCATCGCCTTCATCATCGGGCTGTGGAATGCCGATATGCAACTGAATGAAAAGGGCTATTATTTTACCGTACTGATGTTCGGACTTTTTTCAGCCGTATCTGTTCAAAAAGCGGTGAGGGATCAGCTGGAAGGCATTCCCGTAACCAATCTTTATTATGGTATTGCCTGGTTCACCACGTTGCTGTCCATCGTTTTACTTACCGTTGGTTTATGGAATGCCGAAATGGCTAAAAGTGAGAAGGGGTTTTATGCGATGTCGTTTGTGCTGAGTTTGTTTGCAGCCATTGCGGTGCAAAAAAATACCCGGGATAGTAAGGCGGTATCGGAACCCGAAAGCAATGCCTGATCTCCGGAGGGAAGAAGGGACCTTAATAAATAAAAACCCCGGCAACCTGCCGGGGTTTTTATTTATTACAGACGGGAGGCAATCACCGGCAGATCAATGCACCGCATTTAACTGTTTACGCATCAGTATCTCTTTAATATGAAAAATGGAAACACAGGAACTGGATACCAACGCCTGCAGATCATCTGCTCTCCGTTGCAGGTCGTTGAATTTGCGCAGGCTGTTCGAAGAGGCTCTGCCAGCGGGGTCGGGCACGTTCATGATCCCATTCGGTCCGTCCAGGTCAACCGGGGTAATGCCATTGATGGCAATGCCCGGGGTACCGGTAAGAAAACCCGACAACCTTGCCGGAGTGCCATAAGGAACGGGGTCAATCATGGTGAAACCGGTTTGTGTTTCGCCGCTGTGACAACCGCTGCAGGTGTTCAGGGAAAACTGCTGCCGGGCATCATCGCTGTTGATGAACGATGCACCGGCGGTAGTAGTGCCGTTCCAATGATGAGGCTCAATACCCGAAGGCATACCGATGGGCCTGAGCGGTGGAATAAGACCTGATTTCCCGGTAAAATCATGACCGCCAAGAAATGGAGTACCGCTATATGAAAGCGGAACCTTGTACCGGCCGGCTAAAATGGCGCTTTGCTTGGCGTTAACAAAACTTGCGAGCAGTTGCACATCGGTGTTGTTTGTTTTTGCATTGTATTTTACAGCCGGCGATTGTGCGGTGGTGGCCGATTTGAGCTGACCCGTACTGTTGTCGAGGTGAAACTCCCGCAGTTCCCACAGGAATTCATTCAGTGTTTTTTCATTTGACCGTACCTGGTTTATTGAACTCTGTTTTGGCTTCAACGGGCTGGTGCCGCACAAGGTAAACTGGTCGGTGATGGCCTGCAAACTGGCATTGTACTGCGGATCGGTAAATAGCATACTGCTGAGGGCGTACCATTCACGGGCGTATTCTTGTATATCGGCACAGGTCTTTTTGGGAACGCCGTATTCGAAAATAATATTGAATGGCGCTTCGTCGCAACCTTGTGTCGACATCATGCAGAAAACAAATCTTGCTTCTCCTGCTTTGCTTTTTCCATAGCCGGAGTTACCACGTAGATCGAGCCTGTTTACAATGGCCGTAAGTTTGAACGGAACGGCCCGCATGTCGAGTTTTCCCCTTGGTACGTTAGGTGGGGGCAGTACCTGGCTTTTACCTCTCCATGACTGCAGCAGGCGGTCTACAAATCCACGGCCTGCTACTGATTCCCCATTAACGATCCTGGTGTTAAACCATTCATTAAAAAAATTAGTGACAAAATCAGATAACTGTATATCGGTTATCACATCACCTGGATTGGTTTTGGCAAGTTCCTTCATCAGTGTTTTGAAGGTCCAGGGTCCATCAATATTACCAGTTTGTGTACAGAAGTTATAGGTCCGGGCCGGATCTTCCACTACATCGAGTGCGGTAATGGTTAAACTGTGATCTTTTAATGAAGGCGGTGGCGGTGGTGGAAGCAGGTTCCGGATAGAAACAGCTTCCATGGCTGTGAATTTTTTGGGGTCGAAAGCCTCCAGGATGGTATCGGCAATAATGGAACGATTTTTGAAAATAAAGCGTTTTGTCTTCATTGCCTCTTTCTGAAGTGCAGTGGCCGATTGTTCAAACGCTGCGGCGTTTGCCTGAACTTTAACGGTAAATAATCCATCGCCGGCTTTTTCATCGTCTCCTTTGCCATCGTCTCTCATCACCAGCTTGGTACTGTCGTAATAAAAGGCCAGGTATTTTTCTTTGAACTGTTCAGGCAGGAACCTAGCGATTATCAGCAAATGATCTTTATCGCCCTTTATTTTCTTTACAAGCACATCTTCAGCAACCGGTGGATCCGTTTCAAAGGCTGCATTTACCGGTATATCCTTCAGCGGATCTTCTTTAGAAGAACGTTTGCAGGAATAAAGGAAGGCAACCAGCAGCAGAAGAAGGTAGGCCCGGCACCAGGTTTTAGTACAGGAGTTCATGTTGTAGGGTTTTATACGTGAATGATAAAAGCAATACAAGATAGCAGCAGGAAACAGTAATGTCAATACCGCAATGTGGTAATAGCGAGACGCCGGCATGATGAATTATTTATATGCTGCTTTAACAAAGTTTGGTAAACTTGTTGGTATAGTAGCCAAAACAATACACATGAATAAGCCGTTTCTTCTGTTAATAACCATCCTTTTCTTCATGCTGGCAACAGGCTGCAATAAGAGAACAAATCCTTCTGTTTCAAACTCCCCGGCAGTTGAAAAAACCGCCGAAACAAAAACGGTAAAAAGAGCCGTGGTAAAAACGACTGTTCCCAAAGTGATCGTGGTAAACGACAGTGTGGCAAAAAGGGCCGTGGATGGCCGCTATTATTACGACCTGGAGGGCCGTCGCTACTGGCGCAATAACCGCGATGGCAAGTACTACCTTTATTACCGGGGTATATTTGATAATGAGGATTTTAAGGCGCCGGTAAGACAGTAGCCCATTTTTACTATCGTGGCCTTTATATAGGTCTTCGTAAAATATCTACAGCAGATTCCCAAACGGGTCTATAACCTTTTTTTGAAAAGAACCTCATCTTTGTGCTGTTAAAAAATCCAAGTATCCAAACCTCTGAAACTGATCCTGTCCTATGAAACCAGATGAACCATTCCGGGATGGCCATCAAAAGAATTACTAACTCCTGTGAAAAACCTTCAGCAATGAAGGTTTTTTCTTTTATGATAGAGCGGGTAACCTGCCGCAATTACCTATGATTTTTGCAGCGCTCTATAAATGCCAGCCAGCAGTTTCTTACATTTCTGAAGTTGCCCGATATATGCATCATCACCCTGTGCTTTTGCTTTCAATAATGTTACCATTTTTTTCTTTTCAGCAGGGCTCCATTTATCCAGGTCGGGTACGAGATTGCATAACAGGCCGAATTCACTGAATTGCGGTTCGTATACCGATACATCCTTTACCTGCAATTGCTTCTGCAGCCGCGAAGAACATGCTTGTAAGGCAAGCATACGGTTGCCATTGAATTCTTTAAGGATCATTTCCGTTATCAGGGCACTGATGTGTTCAGGATCCATGTCTCCGGGCAGCAGGGGTTTCAGCGAAAATTCGAGGCTGCTGCCTGTAAATTGTATGAGCAGTTTCATTGTTGATCTGCGGCCGCTTTTATATTCTGCTTCTGCAAGGGCGGCAATCCGTTCATCCTGTGGACGGAATCCCAGTTTATAATAAAACCAGAAAGCAGCGCTTTGCAATCCTTCTTTGTTGCCTTTTCCAAACTGGTAAGGTTTTACAACAAAACGCTGTATCTTATAAAGCCGTTGATAAAGCCGCAACACTTCTGCAAACAAAACCGCTGATTCTCCTTTACGGAATGGCGGGTAAACATTCAGGCCGATCTTACACCGGTCAGCAAATATCCACCCGCCGCCGTATGCCACCGGTACATTGTTTTTGAAAACCATGTAGCCGATATATGATTCCAGCGAAAGCCGCCGGTTTGCCTTAATACCAAACAGGGCGATAGCAAGTCCGTGGCCACAGGAAAATAATTTTATGGCAGAAGCGCCAGCCAGTGTAATGGGCTCTGTCTCCCTTGAATAAAAAGCCAGCGATGCTTTTGCCACATCCATAAGATGGGTACGTTGTTGACTGGATAACTTTATTTTTTCCGGAAGAGGCTTTTTAAGAACTGCATCCAGGTTAACCTGCTTTACAATTCTTTTGTGATAATACAGCGGCAATGAAATTCCCCGGATAAAACTGCGGTTAAATACCGGGTGATCCAGCTTCCAGGAAGTGAATACCTGCATACTGTCGAACAGGATCTCCCGCAGCTGTTCATCGGGAATGCGTTGCTCCAATATGCGTATAAGTTTTTGCAGTGTGTGCTGTTTGCCGGTAAGCGATTCAATTCTTTTTGTAAGTGTGATATTGCCCTGCGTGGTATAGTAATATTCAATCCGTGGAAAGAGCCGGTGTAATATGGCTCCGCCGGTTTCGGCATTACCGCCGGCAGAATCCATACTTACATCCGCAGGAAATTTTTGCTGCAGCCATTTTGTAATGGGAAAACTAAACTGGCAGGTGAGCATAGAACCGGCTATACCGCTTCCGCTTAGTGAACGCTGGTCGTTATACCGGCTACTATTCATGATGGATACAACATGGTCCCTCGTGCGTATCAACCCTTCCTCTGCAAGGGGCCTTATCTTTTTATTGCAGGGGTGTGCATAAATGAACAGCAGTACATCGTGGCAGGCTTTTGAAACGGTAACAGTGGCGGGTTTGCAGGTGATCAAACCTGTTAATGCCTGCTCCAGCCGTTTTGCTGCGCCCGGCTGGTTAAGCAGGGAGCACGTAAGCAACTGTTCAACATCGCTGTGGGTGAGAAACTTCTGCGGCATATATTATTTTGTATCTAAAATAATAGAGCTGCCTGGCCGGGACTATGATAAACATCATCTTCTTATCCTTTATTGGTAAGTGAAATCCCGTGTTCCCGGGGTTGTGTGCGGGTGCAAAATAGTACA
>DAOQRQ010000057.1:0-11244 GCA_035355815.1 Ferruginibacter sp.
TCGCCATGTATCATCAGCATGGGCGTTTTTATTTTATGTGCATAACTGAAAGGGCTCATGGCAAAATAAACCTCAGGCGCCTGCCAGTAAGTACGCTCTTCATTCTGAAAACCAAAAGGAGTGAGGGTGCGGTTATAAGCCCCGCTGCGTGCAATACCCGCTTTAAACAATTTGGTATGCGCCAAAAGGTTGGCGGTCATAAAGGCGCCATAACTATGCCCTCCAACGGCCACCCGGTTGCTGTCGCCCACACCCATTTCTGCCACTTTTTTAATAGCCGCTTCGGCGCTCCAGGTAAGCTGGTCTACAAAATTATCGTTGGGTTGTTTATCACCTTCACCTACGATCGGGAATTCGGTGTTATCCATAATGGCATAGCCCTGTGTTGCCCAAAAAACAATAGAACCATAGCCAACCCTGGTGAATGTGTATTTGCTGCCACGTAGCTGGGCGGCATCGGCAGCGCTTTTAAATTCACGTGGATAGGCCCACATGATAACAGGAAGCGGCCCGTCTCTTTTTGCATCATAACCTTTGGGTAAATACAGGTCGGCGGCAAGATCAACACCATCCTTTCTTTTGTATGTTACTTTTTGTTTGGTAATGCCACGCAGCCCGGGTTGAGGATCGGGGAAGTTGGTGATGGCTTTGGCTGAATTATTCTTCAGGTCACGCAGATAATAATTAGGCTGTTCGGTCTGGCTTTGTTTATTGGTAACAATGATCATCTTATCAAAGTCGAGCACATCGGTAACGCTTTCGTAATAAGGTTCTTCACAGCGCCAGAGTTGTTTGGTTTCTTTGCTGTTGATGTCGAAGCTGTTTAAGAATGGCAGATCCCCTTTTGCAGAAGCGCCAATGCCCCGCATGATCAATTGAGAGCCGTTTACCAGTTTTGCCACACTGCGCCCGTATTTATTTTTTTCAGTAACCGGCGTGCCGGGATCGTTATACGCATCATCGGTGCTGCGGTCAACCAGCGTTTCCATTTTGTTGCCGGTGAGTTTGCTCATTTTCATGCGGTGCTTTGCACGGGAGCCTTCGGTAACAAAGAACATATCGGTGGTAACATCGGTTACGCTGTACATACGCTCAGCCGTTTTTACCAGTTCTTTTGCTGAACCGGTGAACGGCGCAGCTAATGTGTAAGCTGCATCATGAAAATCCATTTTGTTCTTTATCATGCCGCTGTCCAATGGTTCTATCCAGCGAACGGTTGCCGGAGAATTATTCAGCCAGCCATAGCTACGGGGAGCATTCAATACATTATCGTTGCCCCTGGGCGCCAGTTCACTGCTGGGTAATTTGGCAAGTACTTTTACTGTAGCTGCATTCATATCGGCTACCAGCATGGTAGAATTGAACCCGCCGGCCGGAACCAGGTATGAGAAGGGCTTGTCTATCTTTTCCAGCAGCATATATTTTTTATCGGGTGATATATCAATACTGCTGTAAATGGCCGGGCTGCCGATCTTCGTTTCTGCACCATTGGTATTCTTTACCAACTGTGTGGTACCATAGAATTCAAATTGTGCTTCGTCAAACGGCGTTTTTATCAGGTCCTGGAATGTTACGCTGGCGGCCACTTTACCAAGGTTCTGTTGCACAACCGGCCCTTTTGGTGCCAATGGTTTTTTGGGCGCCATGCTCAATGGTTTGCTTACGGCGGTATATAATAAACTGTTGTTGTCTATCCAGTCGAAGGCAGCACCTAACACAAGATTGACCGCTGCCTTGTTTATTTTGGCCGCTTTGTGAGTTTTAATATCAATCACATAAATATCGATTGTGTTGTTGGTTGTGTTGGTGAAGGCGGCCTTATCATCATTCGGACTCCATTGCAGGTTGCCGGCTTTTAAATTTGCCGGTAAGCCGGTAAGGTGGAATTCTTTACCCGTTGCCACTTCTTTGATGATGATATCGGTGATGTAAGAACTTCTGCTGGGACCAAAATTGTTTGGATTTATTCTTAAACCTGCAATACGTAACTCAGGTTGTGCCAGGTCTTCCACGGAGGGCATACTGCTGCGGTCGAGTACCAGCATATATTGTCCCTTGCGGTCGAAACTAACACCGGGTGTTGGTTTGGCCATCACCAGGTCGTAGATCTCTTTGGGAGGGGTTTGGTATTCAATGGCGTCTTGGGCAAACAGGTTGCCGCAGATGAGCAGCAGGATAATTGAAAGGAAATTTCTCATAATATATTTTTTGTTTTGTTATCAATATTTGTAATTCTGCTTAACATCGCCCCAGCAATCTGCGGGCTCACTTGCACTGAATATCTTTTTTCAGCAGTTTTACCTCACCCTCGTTCCCTCTCCTTGAGGAGAGGGAGGCCCAACTCCGCATTATAAATCAAAGATTGTAATTAAGCATTTCATCCGGGATACTTTATTCATCATTACTAATTCCTGCAACAGGATTTGAATTATAGTTCCCAAAAAATGCAACAACTAATCCTAATTACTGATCCCCACCCGCTGTTTCACATACTCATTCTTCTTCAATTCATTCAGCATAAACATGGCCAGGTCGCCCGAATTTATTTTGTCATTGACCGGATCCGGCGGGTAACCGGCTTTTGTGATATAAGTTCCGGTAGGGCCGTGGTCGATAATATCCGATGGGCCTGCAAGCGTCCAGTTGAGCCCGCTTTCGTTCAGCATCTGGTATACTTTAAAATGTTCCTTACTCACCGGTTTATATTCCTCCGGGTAATCTTCTTTATCCATCACCAATGTATCCTCATCTGCATTCAATATGGCCTGTGCGGCAATGGCAATGATCCGTTGAACGCCTGCTTTTTTCATCTGGGCGATGATATTCTTAATGCCAAGGGTACGGGTCTTATCGCCGCTGTCGAAGCCGCCACCAATGGCGGAAAGTACGGCATCGCAACCCCTGATGGCATTATATACTTCGGTGGCATCAAATAAAGCCCCCTGTATCAGTTCGAGGTTCTTTGTTTCCAGGAAATCGGTGGTAAATACATTTCTACCAAACGCTTTTACATGGTGGCCATTGAAGAGGGCCTGCTGTACCAATTGTTTACCCACCAGGCCGGTGGCGCCAAATACAATAAGATTCACTTTTTTTTGTTTTGATGAAGTTACTTCATTTAGGTCTCAGTACATCGCCGAATTCTGCGGCTTTCTTTTTAAATACCGAGTTTGCAAAGGGGCAGAGGGGCAGTATCTTCATATGGTTGGCCCGGGCGTATTCCACAGCAGCATGTACCAGCTGGTAACCAACATTCTTACCTCTGAGCTCATCCGATACTTCGGTGTGGTCGATGATCATCAGTTCGGTGCCGGTCATGGAATATGTCATTTCCGCAAGCATCTTCCCGCTTTCTTCTACATAGAACGAACCCTTGCTGCCGTCCTGCTTCTGTTGTATCAGCATTTGGTAAAATTTATTCAATTTACTAAAAAAGTTTTTTTGTTAGGTAATTCCTCTACATATTTGCAATAGAAATGAAAAGGATCAATACAAATAACAACAGTTGGTGGTGGCAGTCAAAAGACTGACGTGTCGCTGTGCTGTTATTCATGTAACTGAAATATGTATAGGCCCCGACACGATGTGTTGGGGTTTTTTAATATTAGATTGTCTGAACGGGGATTTGGTTGGATGGGAAGGATTCGGAGGATTTTGAACTTTATAAATCATTACTGCTATGCCACAGTTCAAATATGAGGAGATAACAAAGAAAATAATCGGGGCGGCTATGAAAGTTCATTCTGCTTTAGGGAATGGATTCCAGGAAGTGATCTATCAACGGGCTTTGGAAATCGAATTAAAAAAAGCGGGATTAGGTTTTGTAAGAGAATTCAGTATGCCCATATTTTATGATGCTGAACAGATAGGCGAAAGGCGGGTTGATTTTTTTGTAGAGGGTGTTATCAGCGTTGAACTTAAAGCGAGGGAAGTTTTAGAAAAAGTGCATTACTCCCAGGCCAGAAACTATCTGGAAGCTTATAATCTTGAAGTAGGGTTGTTATTGAATTTTGGCGGCATTTCCCTGGAATATAAACGGCTTGAAAATCTAAAATATGATCCTGATCTAAAATCCAAAAAATCTATTTAATCCACCCAAATCCCCGTTCAGACAAATGAGCAATGAAGAAAATTGAAATAAATACAACCCACAAAAAAATGCTAGCCGATGTGTACACACCGGTTGGCATCTACCTGCGGCTGCGAGACCGTTTCCGGGATACCATCCTGCTGGAGAGTACCGATTTTCATGCGGGCGAAAACAGTTATTCCTTCATTGGCATCAATGCCATTGCCGGGATAGAGATAAGCAATCCTTCGGTCATTGAATTCAAACTGCCTTGCCGGCCTGCAGAACGGATTAAAATAAATAACCCGGCTGATGTACCGCAACAGCTCTGGGATTTTATGCAACTCTTTGAAATGAAAGATGCAGCAGTGAAACCGGTAAATGTTGCGCAGGGATTGTTTGGGTATACATCGTATGATGCGGTTCAGTTCTTTGAAAACCTCACCCCAAGCCTCCCGGCAAACCGGGACAGGCTTTCTCCGGGTGGAGAGGAGGGCGCCATTCCGTTGCTGCGTTACCGCCTGTATCAATACGTTATTGCTGTTGATCATTTTAAGGATGAACTTTTCCTTTGTGAAAATCATGTGCAGGGATTGAAAAGTGAAGCGGAATTAATTGAAAGCCTCATAAAGAACCGGGATATTCCTGTTTTTCCTTTTAGCGCTGTAGCGGAAGAAACATCCAATATAACTGATGAGGCATATATTGAAATGGTGAAGAAAGGTATTGCCGCCTGTTACCGGGGCGATACATTCCAGGTTGTTCTCAGCCGGCGTTTTGCACAGCATTTTACCGGCGATGAATTCAATGTGTACCGGGCCTTGCGAAGCATCAATCCAAGTCCATACTTATTTTATTTCGACTATGGTGATTATAAACTGATGGGCTCATCGCCCGAAAGCCAGTTGATCGTGGAGAAGGGCAAAGCCATTGTTCATCCCATTGCCGGAACCGTTAAAAGAACAGGCAACGATGAGCAGGACGAAATGCTTGCTGTGCAATTAAAGAATGATGCAAAGGAAAATGCAGAACACGTGATGCTGGTTGACCTGGCCCGCAATGACCTCAGCCGTGTTTGCAGTGATGTGGAAGTAACCCAGTACAAAAAGATCAACTATTATAGTCATGTGATACATTTGGTGAGCGAGGTAACCGGTACCGTGCATGCAGAAACCAACCCGTTCAAGTTACTGGCTGCTACGTTTCCGGCCGGAACATTAAGCGGCGCACCGAAAATAAAAGCTATGCAGCTGATCAGTGAATTTGAAACAACCCAAAGGAGTTATTATGGCGGGGCCATCGGGTTTATCGGGTTTGATAAAAGCATCAACCATGCCATCATGATCCGCACTTTTTTGAGCAGGAATAATGCACTGGTTTACCAGGCCGGGGCCGGTGTTGTTGCAGCGAGTGTTCCGGAAAGTGAATTGCAGGAAGTGAATAATAAACTGAATGCACTGAAAAAGGCCATAGAACTGGCAGGAAATATTTAAACACGGGTTAACAGTTCATAGTTAATGGTTCATGGCAGAACCGGCGACAATGAACTATGAGCCATGAACCATGAACCATGAAAATATTAGTTTTTGACAATTACGATTCGTTCACGTACAACCTGGTTCACCTGGTGGAAAAGATAACCGGTGAAAAAACGGATGTGTACAGAAACGATCAGATAGCGCTGAAAGACATTTCGGTGTACGATAAAATAATTTTATCTCCCGGTCCGGGCATACCGGAAGAAGCCGGGTTGTTAATACCACTGATAAAAGAATACGCCTCTTCAAAATCCATACTGGGCGTGTGTTTGGGGCACCAGGCCATTGCAGAGGCATTCGGGGGGTCATTGATAAACCTGCGTACGGTATTTCATGGGGTGGCAACGCCGATAAAAATCAAAAGTAATGCCGCCTTGGGCAGGACAAAAATACTACAGGGTTTGCCTGAGATAATAGAAGTAGGCCGTTACCACAGCTGGATCGTAAGTGATGAAAATTTCCCCGCAGAACTGGAAGTAACGGCAAGGGATGATAACGGGTATATCATGGGATTGCAGCATAAGAACTTTGATGTACAGGGAGTGCAGTTTCACCCGGAGAGCGTGTTAACGCCGGATGGAGAGCAGATGTTGAGGAATTGGTTGACCCCCTCCGCCCCCTAAAAGGGGAACCTGGCAAGAGTAAAAAAGTACAAGCATATATTTATGTTACACGGGTAAAAAACACTATACACTATAAATCTAAGTTCTCCGCCAGCTGGCGGAGACAGGGGCATGAAAAAGATACTGAATTATTTATTTGAACACAAAAGCCTTTCCAGAGAACAGGCAAAGGAAGTGTTGCATACTATGTCGGCCAATGTATACAGCGATGCCGAGATCGCAGCATTCATTACGGTGTATTTAATGCGCAGCATCAGCATTGATGAACTGCAGGGTTTCCGGGATGCCTTGATGGAATTATGTGTACCGGTTGATCTGAATGGTTATGAAGTGATAGATATTGTGGGTACGGGTGGCGATGGAAAGAATACCTTCAATATTTCCACACTGAGTTGCTTTATTGTGGCAGGTACCGGAAATAAAGTCGCCAAGCATGGTAACTACGGCGCATCGTCCATCAGTGGCAGCAGCAATGTGATGGAGCAACTGGGATACCGGTTCAAAGCGGATAATGATTCGCTGAAGAAGGAACTGGATGAAGCAAATATCTGTTTTTTGCATGCGCCGCTGTTTCACCCGGCATTAAAAGTGGTGGGACAGGTCCGGAAAAATTTAGGAGTACGAACTTTCTTTAACATGCTGGGGCCAATGGTAAACCCGGCATCTCCCAGGTACCAGTTGGTTGGCGTATATAACCTGGAGATGGCGAGGATATACAATTACATGTTGCAGCAGGGCAGCAGCGCCTTTACGATCATTCACGCACTGGATGGTTATGATGAAATTTCTTTAACCGGCGATACCAAAGTGATCACGAATGCAGGAGAAAAAATATTCAGTGCAGAAGAGTTAGGGAAACGTATGGTGGATCCGGCAGACATACATGGCGGTAATTCGGTGGAAGAAGCGGCAAAGATATTTCTCCGCATTTTAAAAGGAGACGGAAGCTGGGCACAAAATGCTGTAGTGCTTGCCAATTCGGCCATGGCACTGCAATGCACAGGCAGGTATAAAAGCTACGAGGAATGCTATCAACTGGCAGTGGAAAGCCTGGAAAGCGGAAGGGCTTACCGGCTGTTGCAACAACTAACAGGCAGCAACTGATGAATATACTGGAAAAAATAATTGAACATAAACGAACCGAAATTGCGATCAGCAAAAGGCATATAGCTGTTGAAGAATTGAAGCAACGGAAATTCTTTACCCGGGATACGCTTTCATTGAAGCGGTTCTTGCTGGATGATACAAAAACGGGGATCATAGCAGAATTTAAAAGAAAGTCGCCTTCAAAAGGAGTTATTAATAGCGATGCCGGTGCAGAGGAAGTGACCGGGGCTTATACCATGCATGGCGCTTCAGGATTATCGGTACTAACCGATGAAGAATTCTTTGGCGGCGCTGCGGACGACTTAACCCGGGCCAGGATCCATCCAATTCCCATACTGCGGAAGGATTTCATCATCGACGAATACCAGTTGCTGGAATCCAGGGCCATTGGGGCGGATGTTATTTTATTGATCGCCGCCTGCTTAACAGCAGATCGTGTCAAAGAATTGGCTTCCTTTGCAAGGTCATTGCAGCTGGAAGTGTTGCTGGAGATCCATACCGGGGAAGAACTGCAGCATATCTGTGATGAAGTAGATCTTGTTGGGGTTAATAACCGTGACCTGAAAACATTTTCAGTAGATATTAACCGTTCCATTGAATTGAGTAAGCGGATACCGGTAGATAAAATTAAAATTGCTGAGAGCGGGATCGATGAAGTGGAAACGGTACGGATCTTTAAAGAAGCAGGCTTTAAAGGATTTTTAATAGGAGAAAAATTCATGAAGACATCAAATCCAGGAGAGGCATTTAAACATTTTGTGGAAAAGATGCGGAGTAACTGATGAATTGCTTAAGGCTTCTGAGTTGCTCCGGCCTTCTGAATTGCTCCGGCCTTCAGGCCGGAGAAGAAAAATAAAATATAAACCGGGCTTTAGCCCAAATCATAAAACAAAACAACATGAACACCAAAGTATGTGGCATTACCCAATTGAAACAATTGCAACAGTTAGACGGACTGGACATTGATTTTGCCGGGTTGATATTTTACAAAGATTCTCCCAGGTACATGGGCGATAAGATATCCGGAAAGGACCTGAAGAATGCAGATTTTGATCTGAAAAAAGTAGGGGTATTCGTCAATCCCGAGATGATCGATGTGCTGGATGCCATTGACGACTACGGACTGGAAGTGGTACAGCTTCATGGGGATGAAAGTCCGGAAATGTGCGAAGACCTGAGCAGTGAAGTAGAAGTGATCAAAGCATTTCGCATCAGCGGTGATGAGAACATTGATGAACTGGTGGCGCCTTATGATGCCGTGTGTGATTATTATTTATTCGATACTGGCGGGCTGAATGAAAGCATCGGCGGCACCGGCAAGCAGTTCGACTGGAGTATTCTCACCAAAGCAAAGATCGAAAAGCCTTTCTTCCTGGGTGGCGGGATCGGCCCGGATGATGTAGCGAAAATAAAAGCATTCAGGCATCCTGATTTTTATGCGGTGGATATCAACAGCAAATTTGAAAAAGAGCCGGGGGTGAAGGACATGGCTTTGCTGTTACAGTTCAGGCAGGGCTTTAAAAAATAGACCCTCTATCTTCCCGAAGGGCAAAGAAGGAGAGCGAAGCGAAAATAAATACAGTATGATAACCGTAAGGCTTGCAACTGAAAATGATCTGCCGCAGATACTGCGTATCTATAATGATATTATTAAGAATACGACTGCGGTATATTATTACGAACCGCATACCCTGGAAATGCGGAAGCAATGGTTTGAAGAAAGAAAGCGGCAAGGCTTTCCGGTGTTTGTGGCAGAAGAGGATGGAGTGATCCTGGGAATGAGCAGTATCGGGCCTTTCCGGGTGCCAACCGCTTACCAGTTCTCGGTGGAGAATACGGTACACGTAGCATCGCATGCAAGGGGAAGGGGCGTTGGAAAATTACTGATGCCGCCGGTCATTGAAGCGGCAAAGCAACTGAAGATGCATACCATCATCGCCGGTATTGATGCAAGCAATGAAGTGAGTCTGCACCTGCATAGAAGTTTTGGTTTTGTGGAAGTGGCGCATTTTAAAGAAGTGGGATTCAAGTTTGAGCGGTGGCTTGATCTGAAATTTTTGCAGTTGATGTTACCTCACCCCAACCTGCCGACGAATCGGGACAGGCTCTCTCCTTAAGGAGAAGGAGATGGAGGATGAGGTAAAAAAGATGAATAAAGAAGCAACAGTACAAGAGTGCGACGCCACTGAAGTTTAATAGAATTACTAAAGCCGGGAACAAAAAAATAAAATGAATTTCAACGTAGATGAACACGGGTATTATGGGAATTTTGGCGGAGCATTCGTTCCTGAAATGTTATATCCCAATGTGAAGGAATTGCAGGATAAGTACCTGCAGATAATGGATGAAGATGATTTTAAAAATGAGTTTCAATACCTGCTCAGCGATTTTGCAGGAAGACCAACGCCTTTGTTCTATGCAGAAAGACTGAGCAGCAGGTACGGAGCAAAAATATTTTTAAAGCGGGAAGATCTTTGTCATACCGGTGCTCATAAAATAAACAATACCATCGGCCAGATATTACTTGCACAAAAGTTGGGTAAAAAAAGGATCATTGCCGAAACCGGTGCCGGTCAGCATGGCGTGGCTACCGCAACCGTTTGTGCATTGAAGGGCCTTGAGTGCATTGTGTACATGGGTGAGAAAGACATGGAGCGACAGGCTCCCAATGTGGCAAGGATGAAGATGCTGGGTGCAACGGTGGTGCCGGCAACGAGTGGAAGCAAGACATTGAAAGATGCCACCAACGAAGCCATCCGCGACTGGATCAATAACCCGGTGGATACACATTATATCATTGGCAGTGTGGTGGGGCCGCACCCTTATCCCGATATGGTGGCAAGGTTTCAATCGATCATCAGCGAAGAGATTAAAGACCAGTTGCAGGAAAAGACCGGTAAAGAAGCCCCGGATTATGTGTTAGCCTGTGTGGGTGGTGGCAGTAATGCCGCCGGAGCCTTCTATCATTTCCTGGACAATGAAAAGGTAAAACTTATTGCCGTGGAAGCAGCCGGCTGTGGTATTAACAGCGGCATGAGTGCGGCCACCACTCAACTGGGTAAGCCCGGCATTCTGCATGGCAGCAAAAGTTTATTGATGCAAACAGAAGACGGGCAGGTGGTAGAGCCGCACAGTATTTCTGCCGGGCTTGATTATCCCGGTATCGGTCCGTTGCATGCTCATTTATTTGAAACAGGCCGGGCCGTGTTTATGAGCGCTACCGATAAAAAAGCATTGGCCGCGGCTTTTGAACTGAGTAAACTGGAAGGGATCATCCCGGCGCTGGAATCGGCCCATGCTTTACATGCTTTAAAGATGATCAACTTTAATAAGAATGATGTGGTGGTGGTTTGTTTGAGCGGGAGGGGGGATAAAGACCTGGAAACTTACATGAAATTTATCTGACCTCACCCCAACCCTCTCCTTGAGGAGAGGGGGCGGCCCCCGGTTATTTAAAAAAGACCTTAATTATTTAAGTACATTAATTATGAGATACATATTCATTATCATTTGCTCCTGCCTGCTTTTTTCCTGCAGCGATTCGTTTATCAATCATGATTTGAAATTTGAAAAGACCGGGGATTGTTCCGGCCAGTCAACCCCCGTTAAGATGATCTCCAATATCAACGGCGAGCGCTATGCATTCAGCAGTTGCATAGACGAGGGTTTTGACGGGAAGAATTATACCGTGGAAAGGAAAGGAGACAGTATCATGGTGAGTTTTCCTAAAACGGTGGGCAAAAAGAAAGCACAATACAACCTGATCCTTGACATTGATGCCAAGCCACGCTACCATTATATAATTTTAGATGACCAGGAATTAACTATTGTACCTGCAGAAAGATAGAAATGAACCGCATCGAAATCCTTTTTTCACAAAAGAAAAATAACATTCTCAACATCTACT
>DAOQRQ010000058.1:0-11094 GCA_035355815.1 Ferruginibacter sp.
GTTATGCCTGCAATGATATCAAAATTCCTACCGGCAAAGGTCATGATCTCCGGGATTGCTTTTTGAAGGAACAGCCAATATAGCGTTAGTTCAACGGGTATGCGTACAATGTGCAGGATGGTGATGGTTTTAAGGTCAAGCCCGTCGAGCCATCTTCTTCCTGCAGGCAGCAGGAACAGCAGGATGATAAATATAACTGCCGGACCTGCCAGCAGCGCAAACCGCGGCGGAAAGGTATCGGTTACTGTATAAAATCCGCTGAAAGCCAAAGCAGCCTGTACCAATGCCCAGGCAAAAATAACCGCAAGGGTTGTATTGGAATTGTTTGCTGCTTTATAAAAAATATAAATGCTGAGCAGGGTAGTGATGATGAATACAATGTTCAGGTACATGGGCAGATCCGGTATCATAAACAGGAGTTTTCTGAAAAATAAGTTTTTAAAATTGAATTTGCAATGGAGTGAAACCACATAGGACATAGCAAACATAGAGGCCACGTTGCAGAACCTGTTTGCATTATGTGCCTGCCTGGTTCAATTTTTATATTCCCTTCTCCTTCTTTCTCGTCTGTACAAAACTTTCAAAGTCTTTCAATGCCATGCTGCTCAGGTTCTGTTCTTTGGTAACCATGGCTTTTTGTGCAGCCAGAACGCCATAGCGTGTGTCGTGGTACCCTTCTATTTCGTGGGCATCGGGGTCGATGGAGATCATCACCCCTTTTTCAAGGGCATAATCAATATGCCGCCAGTCTATGTCGAGGCGGCGGGGATGGGCATTCAGTTCTATCACTACTTTATTGGCGGCGCAGGCATCCACGATCTTTTTATGATCAACAGGATAACCTTTACGGCTGAGCAATAGCCTGCCGGTCATATGCCCGAGTATGGTCGTGTATGGATTTTCAATGGCGGTGATGAGCCGTTGCATGGCTTTTTCTTCCGTCATTTTTAAAATACTGTGTACCGAAGCGATCACCAGGTCGAATGTAGAAAGGATATTATTGCTGTAATCCAGGTTACCATCATAAAGTATATCGCTTTCAATGCTCTTGAATATCTTAAAGCCTTTCAGTTTGCTGTTCAGTTCATCCACCAGTTGATGCTGGGCTTTTATCCGTTCTTCGGTAAGCCCGTTGGCGTAAAAAGCGCTCTTACTGTGGTCGCTGATCACCAGGTATTCCAATCCCTGTTCCTGGGCTGCCTTTGCCATTTCTTCAAGGGTATTACTGCCGTCGCTCCAGTTACTATGACTGTGGATGATGCCCTTGATATCCGAAGGTTGTATCGGTTGAGGTAAGGGTCCCTTTTTAGCACGGTCGATCATATAAGGCATTTCCCGAAGGCAGGGTTGTATGTAAGAGAGGCCGGCCTGGGTAAAAATGGCCTGGTCATCTGCCCCGGCCGCCTTGCTGAAATCCAGTTTGGGGTATCGGGAGATAAAAGCCTCAGCGAATTCGGGACTGGAGCCGGTAAGGAAAAGCCTTTTTTCCATATCGTTTTCCCCGGTATGGAGCCGTAGCTTTAGCCCGTTGAGGAGCTTATATAATAAAGTACCCGGTTTTTCTTCCAACAGTTCGGGCGGGTTGGCCGACTGGAATTTTGGTTTGATGGCTTCGTTAGTGCCTTTTACTACATATTCCAGTTCCTCAATGATCTCCAGTTGCCGTTTAAAGCTGCCGGTGACGAAAACATTTCCGGCGCCGAATAATTTTTCAAGATAGGGAGTTACCTGGGGTACTACGGATTCCACCTGGGGATATAAATAGTTGCCGCTGCTGTTGAGGTAAAACTCGATGGTGTCTATGATATTCTGCTGTGTTTTTTCGCCGAAGCCTTTGTATAGTTTAAGGCGGTTCTCCTGGCAGGCGTATAACAGTTCACCGATGCTTTCGATCTCCATCTCTTTCCAGATGGTAGAGATCTTTTTGGGGCCGATGCCTTTTATGTTCAGCATTTCGATCACACCTTTGGGCGTTTTATCAATTATTTCCTGCAAGGCCTGCAACGAACCCGTTTCAATAAGTTCTATCACTTTCTTCCCGGTTGATTCACCAATACCTTTTATAGAGAATATTTTTTCATGCGGCGTGTCTGCTAACTGCATTGGCAATTTTTCAATATTGAATGCAGCGGCGGCATACGATTTTGCTTTAAAACTGTTTTCGCCATGTATATCCATCAGTTTTGAGAGCAGGGAAAAATTTTCGGCTATTTGGTAATTATCCATGCCTAAAAGTAACAAATCTGGCAAATTGATGGGTTTTGCCGGTCGGTGGATAAGTTTAAAAACCGACCCGGGGAGACGCTGAAATAAGAAAGAAAATTTGAAAAGTGAATATTGATGAAATTAACTGAACGAATAAAAACAGCATGCAGTTGATTGTATTCTCTCCAGGGCGAAAAGAATTTTCTGCTTGCTTGCAGGGTAATATCTTTTAAGAACCGGGCAACATGTGATCTGCTGAAATGCTTTGCAGGCAATAGTTTCAGCAAATAAAAAGTCCCGGAAATTTCCGGGACTTTCAAGATATTTTGCTTTGTTAAAAAGCGAAGATTACTTCTTCTTAGCGGCTTTTTTCTTAGGAGCAGCTTTCTTTTTAGGAGCAGCTTTCTTTTTTGGAGCGGCTTTCTTTTTAGCAGCTTTTTTCTTTGTTGCCATTTTTTTAGATTTAATTGGTTAGTAAATAATACTTAAAAATAGAAATATTTTCTAAATAACCAAAAAAAATATAAAAAAATTTTAAGCCGTAGCCTCCACAGCCGTAACCGATACAACCGTTCTGTCTCCCTTGGTTTTTTTAAATTCAACCAATCCATCGGTCAATGCGAAGATGGTAAAATCTTTTCCAACACCAACATTCTTACCAGGATGGTAAGTAGTACCACGCTGACGAAGAATGATGTTGCCTGCCAATGCGGGCTGACCACCATAAATTTTAACACCTAATCTTTTGCTTTGTGAATCACGACCGTTCTTTACGGAGCCTTCACCTTTTTTATGTGCCATGTTTGATTTGTTTAGTAGTTGATACGTTAATCAGTTAATACGTTAATTGGTACATTACGGATAAACGAATTAACCAATTAACCAGCTTTATGCAATTCCTGTTACTTTAATTTGAGTGTACTGCGTACGATGTCCGTGTTTTTTACGGAAACCCTTCCTTCTTTTCATCTTAAAGGCAATTACTTTGTCGCCCTTAACCAGGTCGCTTACGATCTCGGCTTTTACCACCGCTTTCACGTCGCTGCCCAGAACAACTTTTCCGTTGTTGTCGGTCATCAATACATCGGCAAATTCTACTGAATCGCCGGTTTTGCCCTCGATATGAGGTACATATAAGCTGTCGCCTGCTTTAACTTTAAACTGCTGACCTGCTATTTTAACTACTGCTAACATAATATCCCGAATTTAGGACGGCAAAGGTAAGGGTTTACGGGTAAAACTAAGCAGCGTTTTTGAAAAAATATCAACAGTTTATGGGCAAAAATGGCCAGATCCGGCTTAGCAGGGCCCAAAATAAGGCATAAGCCACCGGGGGCCAAAGGGGAATCTGCTATATTCGCCCCTGATTATGCCCATCATACGCCGGGTCCTGGGGATCCTTTTTACCATTTATGCCTTTTTGCCCTTTACGGCCTTCCTGCTGGTTATTTTCCCGCTGGTGGTGCTGGCCTCCTTCTTTGGCAAAACCAAGGGGGGCAACTTCATCTATTGGCTCTGTCATTGCTGGTCGGACTTTGTACTATTTATGCTGGGTATCTTTCACCGGAATATCTTTGAAACACCCCACCACCGGAACCGGCAGTATGTATTTGTGTTCAACCACATTTCTTTCCTGGATATCCCCATCATATTTAAGGCGATACGGAGACAGCATTTCCGCATACTCGGCAAGGCCGAAATGGCAAGGATCCCTCTTTTCGGCTTTATATATAAGAATGCCGTGGTAATGGTGGAAAGGGATAAGCCGGAGAAAAGGGCCAAAAGTGTAAAGCAGCTCATATCCGTTCTGAGAAAGGGTACTTCAATTGTAATTGCCCCGGAAGGAACATTCAATATGGGCCACTCACCCCTGAAAGAATTTTACGACGGCGCCTTTAAAATTGCCATTGAAACAAAAACACCCATCAAACCCATTTTGGTACTGGATGCGTACGACCGCATGCACTACCGCAGCATTTTCACGCTCAACCCGGGTAAGTCAAGGGCCGTTTACCTGGAAGAGATACCGGTGGATGGATTGACATTGAGTGATGTGGCGACCTTAAGAGAACGGGTATATAAAGTAATGGACAAGGGATTGAGAAAATATAAAGCAAGCTGGATAAATGACCAGGCAGGAAATATTAACTGAGAAAATCAGGTTAACTTTAGATGAGCTAAGATGAATAAGGAAAATGAAATAGCATTTGCAGATGAATCATCCGGTTTATGGGCAACGATCATACTCCCGCTGGCAGTTCCCACCAACTATACCTATTCCGTTCCAGGCCGTTTAAAAGAAAAGGCACAACCCGGTTGCCGGGCCGAAGTGGTGTTTGGCAAACAGAAGAAATATGCAGGCATAATCCGGTCCGTCTCTGAAAAAAAACCGGGTTATCCCACTAAGGATATTCTAAACGTACTCGATGATGCTCCCATCTTGTATCCCCAGCAGCTGCAACTCTGGCAATGGCTCAGCGAATACTATATGTGTACAGAGGGAGAAGTGATGTCGGCGGCGCTGCCCACGCATTTCAAACTGAGCAGTGAAACCATACTGGTATATAATGAAGAGGCCGGCGAAGATTTCTCTCATTTGAACGATGAAGAGTTCCTGGTGGCAGAAGCATTGCTGCTCAAAAAAGAATTACGGCTTACCGAAGTACAACAGGTACTCGACATCACCCATGTGTATCCCATCATCAAAAAACTCATCGATAAAAATATTTGTCATGTTTGGGAAGCAATGGATGAACAGTATAAAGTGAAAAAGGAAAGTTATGTTATCCTGAACCCGGAATACCATAATGAAGCTAAACTTAGCGACCTGTTGAATAACTGGAGCCGGGCACCCAAACAAATGGAATTACTGCTGGCTTACCTGCACCTTCAGAAAACGGAAGGAGAGGTAACCCAAACCGAATTGCTGAAAAAATCCGGGGCATCGGCTGCACAACTAAAAGGCCTGGTAGAGAAAAATGTGCTGACCATAGAAAAACGGGCGGTTGACAGGGTTAAGTTCCTTCCAAAGAATGTGGCCATTGATTTTGAATTCAGCGCCGCCCAGCAGGAAAGTTCCGATGCCGTTGCAAAAGCATTTGAAACAAAGAACGTTTGCCTGCTGCATGGTGTTACCAGCAGCGGAAAGACACAGGTATATATCAAACTGATCGAAAAATATTTTTCAGCAGGCAAACAGGTTTTATACCTGTTGCCCGAGATCGCTTTAACCACCCAGATCATCCGCCGACTGCAAAAACATTTCGGGGGTAATATCACCATCTATCATTCCCGTTTCAACAATAACGAACGCATTGAACTGTGGAATAAGATACGTACCGGCGAAGTGAAGATCGTACTGGGTGCCCGGAGCGCCCTTTTCCTGCCTTTTAAAGAACTTGGGCTGATGATCGTGGATGAAGAACATGATGCTTCCTTTAAACAGCAGGACCCTGCTCCCAGGTACAATGCAAGGGATGCTGCTATTTACTATGCTTCGCTCTTTAAAGCAAAAGTATTGCTTGGAAGTGCCACGCCATCGGTAGAAACCTATTACAATGCCCTGCACGATAAATATGCATTGGTGGAACTGAACGAACGTTTCGGCGGCATCGAATTGCCGGCGATAGAAATGGTAGATACCCGGCAGGTGGCGCAAAAGGGTAAAGTGATGATCAGTCCGCAATTAAAGGAAGCCATGCAGAAAGCGCTGGATTCCGACAGGCAGGTGATCCTGTTTCAAAACCGCAGGGGCTATAATCCCTACCTGATCTGCGGTACCTGTGGCTTTATTCCACAGTGTGCCCATTGCGATGTTTCGCTTACGCTGCATAAGTTCAGCAATAAACTGCATTGCCATTATTGTGGCAGCACCTATCCTAAATTAATTACCTGCCCGGCCTGCGGCAGCAATACCTGGCTGGAGAAGAACTTTGGTACCGAAAAAATTGAAGAGCAACTGGAAGAGGATTTTGCCAGGTACAAAATAGCCCGGATGGATGTGGACAGTGTGCGGGGTAAAGCAGCACACGATAACCTGATACAATTATTTGAACAGCATCGCCTGGATATTTTAGTGGGAACACAGATGGTGGTAAAGGGACTTGATTTTGATAAAGTAAGCCTCGTTGGCATACTGGATGCAGATGGGTTGCTGGCATTTGCCGATTTCCGGGTGAATGAGCGGGCTTTTCAGTTAATGGAACAGGTGAGTGGCCGGGCCGGAAGAAAAAAAGAACAGGGCAAAGTGATCATCCAGACCACCAACCCCAAACATCCCTTGCTGCAACTGGTTCAGCAACATGATTACAAACAGTTCTATGCATTCGAAATTGAAAAGCGGAAGGAATTCTTTTATCCGCCTTTCAGCCGGGTTGTGTTACTCACTTTAAAGCACAAGGATAAAAATATAGTAACGGCTGCTGCAGAAAAATTGTCAACTTTGCTGAAGCAGGATCTGAAGGATTATGTAGTAGGCCCTGCTGCACCGGTGGTGAACCGCATACGCAACCAGTACCTGATGGAGATACTGATCAAATTGCCGAAAGAACCGGGAATGAGTTTACGCTATAAAGGAGCGATCCGGAATTATATAAACCTGGTGAATGCAGAGAAGCATTTTAAAAGTGTGACGGTGGTTGCAGATGTTGATACGAATTAAGAATTAAAAATTAAGAATTAAGAATTAAGAATGAATGTGCAGGAGAATATATCGCTCAAGTCATTTAATACATTCGGTATAGATGTATCCGCAAAATATTTCGCCCGCTTTACTACTGTTGATGAATTACACGAACTCCTCGAATTTAACCAAACCTCAAACCCCAAACTTCAAACCTCAAACTTCAAACCTCAAACTTTAATCCTCGGCGGCGGCAGCAATATCCTCTTCACCAAAGATTTTGACGGGTTGGTTTTAAAAAATGAATTACTC
The DNA here is from genome assembly GCA_035355815.1 of Ferruginibacter sp. Lineage (GTDB taxonomy): Bacteria > Bacteroidota > Bacteroidia > Chitinophagales > Chitinophagaceae > Ferruginibacter. The sequence continues at coordinate 7,139 of DAOQRQ010000058.1, forward strand.
GGCATCAAAGAAATCAAGGAAGACGAGCATCATGTTTACGTACAGGCAGGGGCGGGGGTTAACTGGCATCATTTTGTGCTGCACTGCATCCATAACGGATGGGCCGGGGTGGAGAACCTTTCACTGATACCCGGTAATGTGGGCGCTTCGCCCATGCAAAACATCGGGGCCTATGGGGTGGAGATAAAAGATGTGTTCTATTCTTTAGAAGCGTTTCATATTCCTGATAAAAAGACAATACACTTTTCGGTGAACGATTGCGAATTCGGTTACCGGGAAAGCGTGTTCAAACGGAAATATAAAAATGAGTTTGTGATAACCAATGTTACTTACCGGCTGAACAGGATCCCGTCGTTCAATACTTCTTACGGCGCCATTGAACAGGAACTGGAAAAGATGGGAGTTGGTAAAAGCATACAGGCTATTTCGCAGGCTGTGATCAATATACGGTCTTCTAAATTGCCCGATCCGGCGGTGACCGGGAATGCAGGAAGTTTCTTTAAGAACCCGGAAATAGGTAGTCACCAATTTCACGAATTAACACGAATGTTTCCTTCGATTGTTGGATATAATTTGCCAAATGGGAATGTAAAACTGGCTGCCGGCTGGCTGATAGAGCAATGCGGATGGAAGGGCTACCGCAAAGACGACGCAGGCTGCCACGAAAAACAGGCATTGGTGCTGGTGAATTATGGCAATGCTAAAGGCAACGAGATATATAATTTAAGCGAAGAGATATTGCAGAGTGTGAAGAAGAAGTTTGGAGTGGGTTTGGAGCGGGAGGTGAATATTGTATAAGTTATTCCACTAAGCTTCCCGAAGAAGCACAAAGGTCACAGAGTTTTCTTTGTGACCTTTGGTCTTAGTGGTGCTTTGTGGAAGGGTTAAGATATTTTCACTCAAACCTCTTTAGTTTCTTTTATAATTTCCTTTTTCTTAAACAACTTATCCTTCAACCCCTTCCCCGAAGCCGTTAGCCGGTTATGTGATGTGAGATAATGGATAACCTTATGCTCCAGCCAGTGATGCAGCGGCAGCAGCAGCGCCGCCAGCAATATCATAAAGGCAAGGTCTTTCCAGGGCTCACCATTCGTTAGGCTGTAGATATTCTTTTTAAAGATGAGGAAGATGAATTCAAAGAACATGAGGAAGGTGAAGAAGCCTACCATTTTAATGGTGGTGGCCGAAACCCGGAACATGCCCATCATTACCATGAACACGAACAGGCTGGCAATGCCGATGGTGATGAGCAGGTACTGGATATTATCCCGCTTGCGTTTCTGTTCTATCTTTTCTTTATCAATGCGTTCCTGGCGCTGCTGCTCATCGGCCACTTCTATCTGCAGCAGGTCTTTTTCTTTTCCCAGTTTTTCTAAACTGTCTTTGTATTTATGTTTGAGCGAAGAATAGAAGAAGGCTTCTTTATAATCGCCTTTGAGTTGGTATAAAGAGTCCATCTCGGCCACCACATACCCCATTGTTTCCAGCTGCCCAATGCTTTCCGACATCTGTTTTGCCTTCATAAAATATTCCAGCGACTTATCGTATTCCTTTGTCTTTTTATAAAGCAGGCCGAGCTGGTAGTTATAGCTGAACTGGTTGGCGCTGTTCACCCCATTCTCAAAAAAGGGAGCCACTTTATTGTAGTAATATTTTGCCGAGTCGTATTTGCCCAACTGGGTATAAATGTATCCGTACGACTGATCCACAAAATGCCCGAAGTTGAGCGCCTGTAAAAAATGTTTCAGTTGCGGATTCTGGTTAAAATAGTCCAGCGCCTTTTGCGGTTGATCAGCCGTGAGGTAATTGGAAATAATGCTGCGGTGAGCCAGCGCTTTAATGGGTTCAAACTTCAGTGAGTCGGCCAGCTTTAACGACCGCTGGTAATAAGTCATGGCCATCTCGTAACTTTTTTTGGCGGTGTACAGGTCGCCGATACGGGTAAGATCCTGCACTTTGTTGTAAGGTGTTTGCCCGGTCTTTATCTGGTCCAGTTTTTCATAAGCCTTCACCTGGTAATCGATCGCTTTGTCGTGATCTTCAATGGCGGCATAAAAGGCCGATAAGCGCACATAACAGGCCCGCATGAGGCCATCATTCTTTATGTCTTCGGCCATGCGCAGGGCGGTCATCATATTTTTAAGCGCCAGTATCTTTTCATTCTTTGCCAGGTATACCAGGCCATACTCCAGGTGAACCCTCGCATTCAGGCTGTCGTTCTTTATCAGGCCGGTCTGTGCATAAGCCTGGTTGCTGTAGCTGAGCGCTTTTTCAAGGTCGGGCATATAGCGGGATACTTCAGATAAATAGAGGTAAGCGCTTACCACCTGTTCATCCAGTTTATTTTTACGGGCAAGTTCCAGTCCTTTGTTGTAATACTCAATGGCCTTGTTGATATTTTCTTTCCGCCCGGCCAGGTAAGAGTAACGTTCGCCGTTGGTGAGCAGGGCCTTTACCATCAGTTTGCGGTCGCGGCTCATTTCAGCCACTTCAATCATCTGCAGGCCGTATTTATCTGCTTCGGCCAGGTTCACGTTCATTAACGTGCGGCTGAGGTAACCCAATACTTCTATCTTTTGTTCATTACCGGTTGCTTTAGCCAGTTGCAGTTTAAAGGAATCAATGATGGCTGTCTGGGAACGGGATGTGGCAGTAATACAGCAAAGGCAAATGATGAAATATAGTTTTCTCATGCTTCAAAATAAGGAAACTTTGTCAAAATCCGGAACATTGCCAAAGTCCCAAACGTTTGCAATGTTGATTAAGCTGACGAAACTATTCTTTTAACTACCTGATCTTACTGCTCAGTTCCTTTACAATTTTTTCCAGTTCATCAATGCGTTGTTTCTGGTTATTGAGGTCTTTTTTCTGTTCTTCAATGATCAACTGCTGTTCCTGCATACCCTTTACAAGGGGCACTACAAATTCGGCGTAACGCAGGCCGTAAAAATCCTTGTCATTTTTTGGTTTATCCACGCCGCTGAAATTGAAGCCCGCTTTTTTTGCAGCGGCTTCAACTTCCTGTGCAATGAAACCGGTGGTGACCTCCGAATACCTATCTCCTGTAAGAAAAACAGGCAGTTCATTATTGTTCCGGGCATTTTCAGCGATCTGTTTTCTCCGCTCATTCACGCCATTCATGTCATTGATCTTATCCCGGTTTAATTGGTAAGTAACAGGACGTAGCTGGGTGATAAAACGTAAACCGGGTACATCTTCTTTTACGTTCTCTTTAAAGCGTCCATCCGAAATATTCGTCCAATTTTGATAACCGCCAATAGAACCAACAAATACATTGCCGATGCGAACCATATCGGTGCCTGTGCAGCTTGCATCAATACCAATGGATGTGGTGTTAAATAAGTTAGTGGAATTAGGTCCGGTGTTGTATCCAATTGCCGTATTATAGGCACCGGTGGTATTAAGTGTAAGCGAATTGGCACCCAGTGAAGTATTCTGAAAACCGCTGCTGGTGGCCACCTGCGACTGGAAACCATTTGCGGAATTACTACTGCCGGTGTTGTTGGCCGAAAGGGCTAAATAACCCGTAGCGGTATTAAAAAAACCGTTTGTATTGGCAAAGAGTGCTTGGAAACCGCCGGCTGTATTATTGGCTCCGGTACTGTTGGTATACAATGCCTGGAAACCGTCGGCTGTATTATTGCTTCCGGTACTGTTGGTATACAACGCCTGGTAACCGGTAGCATTGTTCCCTGTTCCGGTTGTGTTGCTGTACATTGCCTGGTATCCGGTAGCTGTACTGCCGGATGTGGTGACGTTTGAAAAAAGAGCACTGTCGCCAATAGCTGTATTCCGGTTTCCAGAAATATTTGCAGCAAGTGCATCCCTGCCTGTTGCTGTATTTGAATACCCGGTAGTGTTATTGCGGAGTGAACTGCTGCCAATGGCTGTATTGGCACTTCTTGAACTATTGTTGTTTAGTATGGAAATACCCC
>DAOQRQ010000059.1:0-11007 GCA_035355815.1 Ferruginibacter sp.
AAACCAGCCGAAAGAAATGTGCAGGGAATTAAAAAAAATGTATACAAAAAAAAGAAACAGGCTTTATCAGTAATTTTTGATAAAGTATTTTATACCATTGGCATTCATTAACTGCAGCCCGGTCTTCATAGCGCCGCTGTATTGTTCCAAAGAAGTATAATAGGTGATATGGAAGCGGTCGATGCTTTTTATTTTACCCCGGATGGCTTTGTCTTCAAACGAGCCATAATAGCTAAGTACGGTTGGGCCAACCGATTTCAGTTTACCTTTCAATGCTTCGTTCTCATAAGAGGCATACCAGGTAAGGCTGTTTTGTCCAAGCGTTTTTAGTAAGCCTTTATAAGCGGCATCTTCATAAGCGAGGTAGTAATCAAAATTGATAGTGCCGATGCTTTTTATCTTTCCTTTCAGCATTTCATTTTCGTACGATGGATAATAAGTAACAAGCGTTTTGCCGATATACTTCACTTTTCCCCGCAGCGCTTCGTCATCCAGCTGATTGTAATATTCAACCCTGCCTGCATAAGGATCCAGTGTTCCCGTATAGTTTTCCTGGTAACCGATGTATTTGTCGTACCCCCACTTGCTGATGTTTCCATCCTTTGTTACATATATCTCTACCTGCTCCCCCAACCCGATGGAAAAAACTTCGGCCTGCCCGCTTCCGCTGATGGTGATCCTGGAAATATGCTGGCTAAAGCTGGATGTGGCGGCAACGATACAAATGGATAACAGGAGTATTCGTTTCATACGGTCATCTGTTTTGTTTTATAAAGATACAGCACAAACCGCTTTCCCGGTAGTATTAAAACCTGTTAATTTGCATGTATGAAAAGACTGATATTCCTGTTGCTGGTAGTGGTATTATCCTGTAACCAGGCCGATGATAAAACGCCGCATGTACTTATTGAAACCAGGCTGGGAGATATTGAACTGGAGCTTTACCCCGAAAAAGCGCCGGTAACCGTAGCTGCATTCTTATCGTATGTTGATTCCGGCTATTACAGCAACAGCAGCTTTTACCGGGTACTGAAAGCCGATGAATTGCCCAACCCGAATAATACCGGCATTATACAGGGCGGCATCTGGCAAACAAAACCCGAAATCAAAGTGAGACTTTCCGGTATCAAACACGAGTCAACGGCGCAAAGCGGGTTAACACACCAGTCGGGTACGGTTTCACTTGCCCGTACCACACCCGGTTCTGCCAGCAGCGAGTTCTTTATCTGCATCGGTGATCAAAGTCCGCTGGATGCAGGCAGGCGTGGTACAGAAGACGGGCAGGGCTTTGCCGCATTTGGTAAAGTGATCAAAGGAATGCCCATTGTAAGAAAGATCCAGGAACAAAAAAGCCACGGCGATGCGTTTGACAAAAAGATAGAAATATATAAGATCAAAAGACTTTAATAGCTGAACTTTTTTCGCCCGGCTTTGTTAATGGGTAAAAGACCCGATCATGGCCAGGCATTTTTATTTCATCATCCCTGTTCTCATCCTGTCTTCCTGTTCCTTTTCTTCTAAAACATCCCAACGATATTTTGATAAATCAAAAAACAAAACCTACGATATGATCGTGGTACCCGGCATTCCATTTACAGAAACCGGTTGGGACAGCACCATGAAAGCAAGGGTTTACTGGTCGAAGTTTCTTTTTGACCGGGGCATTGCAAAAAATATCATGTATTCCGGATCTTCGGTTCATTCGCCTTATTACGAAGGGCAGATCATGGCGCTTTATGCCATTGCCCTGGGCATTCCGCAGCAAAATGTTTTTTATGAAACAAAGGCGGAGCATAGTACCGAGAACCTTTACTACTCGTACTACAAATCAAAAAAACTGGGATTTACAAGTATTGCACTTTCCACCGACCCTTTCCAGGCCAAACAGTTGCGCAGGTATGCAAAAGTTAAAGTAGACAGATCGGTAGCACTGATCCCGATCGTATTTGATACGCTTATTGCCATGCGGCATACAATGACCGATCCTCAAATAAATTATCAGCAGGCTTATAACAAAGACTTTGTACCCCTCACTACACGGGAATCATTCTGGAAAAGGTTCAGGGGTACCATGGGAAAAAATGTAGATAAGCGTGCTTATAAATAATACGGCCTTGTTATTTCACCGTAAAATCAACTTCAATATTACCCCACAATAAGGCCACTACCCCTCCCGCCGAAACCGTGATGGTCATTTTTTCTGAAGGCGGGTCTAGTTTTTTTGATCTTACATTTACCCGTAACACGTCATCTGCCTGGCTGTATTTGAAAGCGCCCCACTGGTTCCATGTTTTGTTAAAGATGATCGTCCACTCATCGCCATTCATAATACTGAACAACCCATATTTACCTTTGGGTAAAGCTTTACCTTCTACCATCACATCCTTATCCACTTCAAAAACAGTTGCTTCATTGGCACCCGTACGCCAAACCTGCCCGGCCATGGGTTCCAGGTCTTTACCAATGGTTCTTCCTTTCACCGCTGGCTGACTGTAATCGATGCTGATGGTTGCGTCTCCCACTTTTTGTGTAACCAGTGCGGGTGGGCTGGGTCGTTTTGATTTGTCTTTTTGAGCGCAGGAATTCAAAGAGGCCAGCATGACCAAAGAAAAGATTCCGAGGGAAAAAAGATATTTCATACTAACAAACTTTTGGGGGTTACAAAATCGGTATCGTTAAACGATCACATCAATTGTCACTGATGGAACATTCTCTAATAAAGATAAATGAAAGTTTGTTAGGTAACAGGTACAATTCAGCCAAGTCTTTCCCAGGTAATGTCGCCAACGAGGTTCTTGTTTTCATCGATCACCACATAGGCCGCATAAGCCCTGTTTTTTTGCCGCGATGCCCGGAGCATTATTTTATGGGTTTCGTACTCACTCAATTTAAATGGCCGGTTGGGATGAAGAAAGGTTCGTACCTGTACGATGATGTTCTCAACAGTTCCCGAAGCCCTTATTTCTTTCTCCTGCGGGAACAGGGTTTCTTTGCTGATATTGCTGTACCCATTCTGGGCCAGCCATGATTCCACGTGGTTTTCACCGGTAAGCTCAATTTCGGAAGAGGTTAAATTTCCCATAGTGATTTCGTTTCAGTGACCAAATATATGGGATTATGAATACAAACAAGTAATTCTACCCTAAAAAAATAGTAATTTCCACATCAAGTTTAGAAATTCTTCTATTGATAATTAATGGCTTGATGATTTAGATTGTAGATGGCTCACTATATTTGTCAATTTGGGATGAGGCCAATTGGTACCATGATCTCCCACCTGTTCTTCACTAATGGATTTACCAGGTCGGTATCCAGCAGATGCGAAAACCGTACCCCAATGCTCACCGGCAGTGCATTCCATACCTTGGTATCAAAATAAAGTTCTGCCCCGGTGCTGCGGTTCCTGATCTCTGTTAATACTCCGCTCACCCTTGCTTTTGCATTGGTATGATCATAAAAGGCATTGGCCCGTATGCGCTGAAAAAAAATGATATTCCCAAAACCCCAATCGGGGTAAACAATGGGAAAATGATAGTTCACCCCAAATTTATACATACGCCGGGTAGACAAAGCCTCGTATCCTCTTGCATAAGAGAACCGTTTGCTGAACAGGTCGGGGAGCGTATCTCTTTTTTGCCAGGATGCATCGATCACCAGGCTGTGGTTAGCAGATACACCCGGAAAATAAAGCGACCCGTTTGCAACAAACTTATGGCTGCTGTAATTAAATGCATCCCGGTAGCTGAGGGATATTATTTGTGCCCAGCGGGGATTGATATGCTGCCTTGCCTGCTGGCTGGCATTGCTGAAACGTAAAACGGCGTCCAGGTACTTTATCGAATTGTTTGAAAATACATTCTTACCCACTCCCCTGTAATAGTATTGTTCAATATTGTAATCAGCACCGATATTCAAATACTTACTGGTTCGCCCGTTGATAAAACGAAGCGGCAGAGAAACACCTGCATGTAATTTTGCCGAATTAAAACGCACTGGCTTTCCTGCTGCCGTATCAAGGGTACGGTTAAAACTTTCTTCTGCACCCAGGCTTAAAACCGGGAACCAGCCTGCATAGGCGCTACTGAAACCAATGGTATGACTTTTATCGCTCCGGTTATAAGTATAACTGATGCTGTTGCTGAAACTGCTGAGTACATTATCACTGAAGACAACATACCCAAATTCCGGGTCATCAATCACCGGCCGCCAGCTGTGAAAATTGAACAGGCGGAATGATTTTCTGTACCTGGAAACTTTGTTTTGTGTACTTCCGGCACTGCTCTGTTCAAAACTGCTGTCGTTAAGAGAATATAAGGCGCCGGCACCGGTCATGGCCTGCACCGAATCGGTATAAAAATTATGGTTGTTCACTATAAAACCTACCGGAGACATCTCTTTCCAGGTCGCTTTGAACTTTGCAAGCCTATAACCGGAGGAAGTAAATGCCGATACAAGCAATTCGCCTTTTGTATTCACTGCCGGGTGATAGATGCCATTTACGTTATCCGTTAGCTGGTACATCTTGCCGGTCTTTATATTCACCGCAAAAACCTTATCTGCATTTTTATGCATGGCTGAAAAATAAACCGTATCGCCTTTTACAAAGGGATAGCCCAGCACATTAAAGGAAAAGGGCGTAAGGTTTTCCAGGGCGCCGCTGTTAAGGTCAACTTTTACCAGTACCATATTACCCTGGGGGTTCCTTGCTGCAGATACTGCAGTATTGGCATCAACATATTTTGTTTGGGTATAGAAATAGTTCCGGCGGTTAGGTATCTTTTTTACCAGTTCGCCCGTTGCTGCATTCAGCCGGCAAATAGCATTGGTACCATCCGCATTCACCTGCACTGCAAGTATCTCTGTTCCGTCTGCATTAATGTCGGGTGAAAAATATTTTGAATGAAAACTGATCTGCTTCTGTTGTCCTGTATATATATCCAGAAGTTTTATCACACTGTAATCCCGGTTGGTCCATCTTGGATCTGATTGGTAAGCGGCATATACGATCTTTCCGCTGCGGTACGAGAAGTAATCGTCGATCACCACATCCCTCACCCGTATCTTTTTTTCGGTTTTGCCGGTAAGCAGGTAAAAGGCGCTGATCTTTTTATAAGAACTCTTTATCACCAAAACGCTGTCGTCGTTGATATGAACCGGGAAACGGTAATCGGTCACTGTGCTGCTTACCGCACTGGTATAATCCACCACCGGCGCATTAATCACCTGTTTTGGAAAAGATTTTTCTTTAAAGTATTTCATCGCTTCTTCCCTGAACTGCCGGTATGTTCTTCCCGAATACCTTTCTACTGCCCGGTTGAACGGGTAGAAAAATCCACGGAAAGAAACCGCATCGCCTGTTACATTCTTCCAGAATGATTCGCCGTATTTTTCATAGCCGTATGCTGTTAAAAGATAACCCAACCGGTAATGATCGGGCGTATAATCCTTATAAGAGCCGCTTCTCAATTTCATCCACGAATAATTCTTATTGGCAAGCCAGAGTGATTTAAAGCCATTGTAAAAAGAAGGCATCCTGCCACGCCCCTGCGCACTCACCAGTGTTTCCTGCCAAACCGCATCGCCTTCAAAGAAATAATCGGGCACGGTGATGCCGTTGGCAAGCAGTTGCCCTTCCTGTCCCAGGAAAAAAGAAAATACTTTAGTGAATCCTTTATTGAAATTGCTGAACTGCTGAATATGCCTGTCTTCATGAATGATGAGGTTATCATCCCAGCGAAGGCTTCCGGTAGAAAAGTTATCCTGGCCGGCTGTCATGTACAATTCACTCATCACCGGAGCCATACGCACATAGGCATTGGGAATGGTGGTTTGATACTGCAGCAGTACATTCCATTTACGCTGTTTACCGCCAATGGTTCCGGCAGTGCGGTTACCCAGTAATTTTATCACATTGGAAATGCGGTTGGCCTGGCTATCGAGCCCCGTTGGAAAAATGACCCTTGCCGCAGGGGTATTTACCTGGTACCATTTTACAGAAGATGGGTTGCCTCCAAAATTCTGCGCAGTAAGATCACCGGAAAATAAAAGATATAAAGTAAGCAGTAAAAATGATCCGGGCTTAAACATGCAATAAAGTTAAAGAAAGAAATTTCAGAAAATCTAAAGGCGCATTAACTTTAGGCAGAATTTATACCGACATGCATATTTTTGAAACAAGGCGATTGGTTCTTTCGCGGCTTACCTTAGGTGATGCGCCTTTTATACTGGAGCTGGTAAATGACCCTTCCTGGATACGGTTCATTGGCGATAAAAATGTACATACACTGAAAGCGGCAAAGGAATACATTAAGAACGGCCCCCAGAAAAGCTATGCCCAGCTTGGCTTTGGTTTGTATGCTGTAAAACTGAAAAGAAGCGGTAAAGCCATTGGTATGTGCGGATTGCTGCGGCGGGATACCCTGGATGATGCCGATATCGGTTTTGCTTTTCTGCCAAAATATACCGGCAAGGGTTATGCATTTGAATCGGCTGAAACGGTTTTAAAACATGCCCACGAGTCGTTAAAGATGAAACGCATACTGGCCATCACATCAATTGATAATGCCAGCTCCGTAAAATTACTGGAACGGCTGGGGTTTTGTTTGCTGAAACGGGTGCGGCTTACCCCCGGATCGGAGGAATTAAACCTGTTTGAAAAAACGGCTGCATAATCTTATACAAACTCCCAATAAATTATATAAATACCACGGGAAGTTTTGTACATTCGTTCAAAATCACCTGTATGAAACTTTTTGTTGCCGGGCTACCTTACGACCTGGACGATGCCGAACTAACCGAAATTTTTGAAAAATTCGGCACGATCGCCTCTGCAAAAGTTGCTATGGACCGGGAGACCGGTAAGAGCAAGGGCTTTGGTTTTGTTGATATGCCCAACAGCGAAGAAGCAAGAGATGCCATCGAAAATCTTAAGGATATATCCTTAGGCAAAAAACCTTTGGTAGTAAAAGAAGCAGAAGAAAGATCGGGCCCGCCGGGCGGCGGATCAAGAGGTGGCGGAGGTTTCAACCGTGGCGGTGGCGGATACAACAGTGGTAATAACCGTGGCAGGTATTAACAGCTGAACTTTCAACGTATTCATTTCATATAAACAGCAGCAACCCTGCTGTTTTTTATTTATCCCCCTTCCCGAAAATTAAATACCTTGATGTAAACAGATAGCATCAATGAAAATTGCATTAACAGGCGCCACGGGACATTTGGGTTCCGCCATTTTGCAGCAGGCAGGCAAAAGAGATATTACCCTTAAAGTACTGGCAAGAGATATCCATAATCCTTCGCTAAAAGAAATGCCCGTTGAAATAATAAAAGGCGATCTGCTGGATCCTGTTTCTTTGAAAGATTTGATGCAGGATTGCGACACCCTTATTCACAGTGCAGCCATGATATCGGTGAACGGCGATCCTGAAGGGCTGGTGCATCAAACCAATGTGGAAGGAACAAGGCTGCTGATGGAAGCGGCTTTACAGGCGGGAATAAAAAGATGTGTACATATCAGTTCTATTCATGCATACCAGCAACTACCTTCTTCAGAACTTTTAGATGAACAAAGAAGACCTGTAGATGAAAATGCCTTTGCGTATGACCGTTCAAAATTTGCCGGTCAGCAAATTGCATTGGAAGCTAACAACCGGGGTATGGAAGTGATCGTGGTAAATCCCACCTCCATCATCGGGCCTTATGATTTTAAACCTTCGCTGATGGGACAGGTGATCATTGACCTGTACAAAGGCCGCCTGCCCTTTATCTTCAATGGCGGTTTTGATTTCTGCGATTGCCGCGATGTGGCCAATGCCATTTTGAATGCAACGGTCATGGGCAGCCCGGGAGAAACATACCTGCTCAGCGGCAAGTGGTACAGCCTGAAACAGCTGGTACAACTGCTTTCCAAAGCGTCTTCAAAAAAGATCAGGGTGATGGCCCTGCCCCCGCTGGTTGCAAAAGCAGGCCTTCCTTTTGTGAAATTACTGGGCGCCTTGCAGGGAAAAGAACCGCTTTATACCAACGAAGCACTGGAAGCCTTATTTAACGGCAACCGTTGCATCAGCAGTAACAAAGCAAGATCGGCGCTGAATTATACGACCAGGCCCCTGGAAGAAACACTGAACGATACGATTAAATGGTTTAAGAATAAAAGCTATCTTGTTACATAAACCAAACCTGCCAGCTGCTTAGTATGCCGATCTCCTTTTCAACGTATCAACTCATCTCCTATTCGTGGATCGGCCTGGCCGTTCTTATTTTTTTCCTGCTGCTTCGGGTTACGGCGCCTTATGGAAGGCATACTTCAGCCAAATGGGGACCACAAATCGATAATCATTTCGGCTGGTTCTTCATGGAATTTCCGGCGCTGATCGTGATGACCTATGTGCTGATCCGGAATATCTCCACACATTCCATCGCCATTGAACTCATGATCGGGCTTTACTGCCTGCATTATTTCAACCGCAGTTTTGTGTTCCCTTTCCGCATCCATACCAAAGGGAAAAAAATGCCGGTACTTATCATGTCGTCGGGAATATTCTTCAATCTCTGCAATACCTTCCTGCTGGGATATTATTTTACACAGTTTGCAACAAATGACAACAGTTGGCTCACCGATATCAGGTTTATAACCGGTGTTATTGTTTTTATCCTGGGCGCCTGTATAAACTGGAAAGCAGATAACATGCTCATCAACCTGCGCAGGCCTGGTGAAACAGGATATAAAATACCAACCGGCTGGCTTTTTAACCGGGTGAGTTGTCCGAATCTTTTTGGAGAATTGATCGAATGGGCAGGCTTTGCCATTCTTTGCTGGAACTTACCGGCGCTTACTTTTTTTATCTGGACGGCAGCCAATCTTATCCCGAGAGCACTGTCGCATCACAAATGGTACCACAAACAATTTGCTGATTACCCCAAAGAAAGAAAAGCGGTTGTTCCCTATTTACTTTAGTACTTTATATACGCAATGCTACTTCAGGTATTTGTCAAACCAGGTTACAAAATTCTTCTCTTCCACTTCCCGGTTGCGCCATCCATGTCCGCCGCCGTCTTTTATCATGAATTCGCAGGGGACCTTTGCTTCCTTGAACTTTGCAATGATGGATTCTGATTGCTGCATGGGAACCACAATATCTTTATTGCCATAAATGATGAACACGGGAGGATCATCCGGGGTAACGAAATTTACGGGAGAGATCTCTTTTGCGATCTCAGCTTTCTTTTCCATACTGGTCACCGATACATAGGTACGGGTGGTATCGTTCCATACTTTAAAATCAAATGCCCCGGCAACTCCCATTAATGCCAAACCGGCCTGGCTTACCTGGGAGAAAGAATTCGGTTTGCCATAATTTAAGAAGTCAGTAGGCGGATAAAACACAGCAGCAGCCTGAACCCGGGCCGACACTTTATCAACAGGGTCAAAAGATCTTGCATCCGCAACATCATCGGCGGTGGCGATCATCAACGATAAATGCCCGCCGGAAGAAGAACCCGTGATACCGATATGATCCGGGTCGATGCCGTATTGTTTTGCATTATAGCGCACAAAGCGTACGGCTCTTTTCAGGTCGATGATCTCATCGGGAATGGCATAGCGTGGCTGGCAACCAACCATTACACCAAAAACTGTATAACCTGCTTCGATGTATAAAGCCGATGCTTTGGGGAAAGCTTCCAGCATTCTTTCCGAGGAAACCCAGTTGCCGCTCAGTACATAAATAATGGCTTTGCCGTTGGCCTGCTGCCTGGGTGCATGCATGACCATGGTTAATGCCATGCCGTCTTTTCGGCCGTAGATCAATTCTGTTTTTGTGTATTTGAGACTGTCTTGCGCCGTACCGGCAATGCTGTATATGCTTACCAGCAATAAAAGAATGAACCTTGCCATAGTTTTCCGTTTTCTGTTTATTCAAACAACTCAGCCTGCGGATTGTTCGATGCCTTACGCTCCCACTCCATTTCTATTGATTTGCTGTAGTCTGCCAGTTTATTACCGAGCGCTTTCCAACCCATCACTTCCACTACTTTGGTGATCTTCACTTTTGCTTTACGTACCTGTGCGCCCCGGCCGCTTTGCATGGCAAGTACGGGCTCTTCGTCGGTAGTAACAGCTTCCAGGTAGTTACCATCTCCTTCTTTGATGAAGAAGAATTTATTATGCAGGGTTGATGTTTCGATCTTAAACCGCTTCACGCTGTATTGCAGTTTCTCCTTATCAAAATAAACTGCCGTAATTATTTTCTCCGGGTCAAATTTTTCCAGCAGTAATACTTTTTCCGTATCAAAGCGCTGGGTAAGTTCCTGGTCGGTTATTTCATAGTTACCGTCGTTGTAGATCACCAGCAACCGGTCTTCGGCTTCAAACTTACCTAAGTAATCGCCTTTCTCTTCTATATTAAGTCTTCCGAATTTATTATCGAACCACAGTTTCTTTGCATCCAGTGTTGAATTGCCTGCTTCCTTGAACTTAACCGATTTAATGGGGTACTTGGTCACCTGGTTACCAATGCTTCCCCTTCCCTTGATATCCTGTTCTTCAAAATAAAGATCAAATTCCTTTATGCGGGCGCTGCAGTTCGGACTCAAAAGAACCTTTACCACTTCAGCCTCGCCGTTTGCATTGGCGCTAAAGTAGTGTACTTTACTTTTTTCCGAACCCTTGGTAAGATCGTACTCTTTATCCCTGGTAACACCCGTTACATTAAAACGCTTGATAAAACTCACCCCTGTCTTTCCATCCACATAGATCATGTTATAGGTAGTGCGTTCATCGTTCTTCTGAAAAACAGCTACATGTAAAATGTCTTTGCCGATAAAGACCTTGTCGGACACTTTCACCACTTTCATTACGCCACCCTTGGTAAAGGCAATGATATCGTCAAAGTCGGATACTTCGGCTACCAGTTCATCTTTCTTTAAACCGGTACCAACAAAACCGTCTTCCCGGTTCACATACAATTTGGTATTGGCAATGGCAACGGCTTTTGCCTGTATAGTATC
>DAOQRQ010000060.1:0-10989 GCA_035355815.1 Ferruginibacter sp.
GATGAACCGGTTAAAAAATACATTACGGCCTGCCAGAAAAAGGACAAAACAAACGGCGGTCCCTATACCCAACGCTATATCGGCAGTATGGTAGCCGATGTTCACCGCAACCTGATCAAAGGCGGCATCTTCATGTATCCCGGTACCACCGATAAACCTAAAGGAAAGCTGCGGCTTTTATATGAGTGCAATCCCTTTGCTTTTATTGTGGAAAGAGCCGGCGGGTTGGCCACCAACGGAAAGATCAGGATACTGGATGTGCAGCCAACGGAACTTCACCAGCGTACACCTTTATTCATCGGCAGTAAGGGTATGATGGAAGAATTAAACAGTTTTTTAGATGCTTGAAATGGAAATAATTGAATACGAAAACAGGTACCAGCCCCATTTTAAACGGCTGAACCTGGAATGGCTTGATAAATACAATCTCACAGAAAGTCATGACCTGGAAATATTGAACGATCCTGAAGGAACGGTGATAAATAAAGGCGGCCGCATTTTCCTCGCAATGGATGGCGAACAGGTGATCGGCACTGCCGGCTTATGGAAAAAAAACGAAAGAGAATATGAACTCGTAAAAATGTCGGTTGATCCGGCATACCAGGGACGGGGTATCAGTAAACATTTACTCGATCGTTGCCTGGAGGAAGCCAGGAAAATAAATGCAGAGAAGATCATTCTTTTTTCGAACAGTCAGTTGCAAACCGCCTTGAGGCTTTATGAAAAATATGGATTCCGCAGCGTTGCCGTAACCGGTACGCCTATGCTGACAGCAGATGTAAAAATGGAATTAACTTTATCCTCCAATCAATAAAAATGGCGAATACGATCATTTCGGTGAAAAACCTGGTTAAGAATTACGGAACCTTCCAGGCGGTAAAAGGAATTTCTTTCGACGTATATGAAGGAGAGATATTCGGTTTGCTTGGCCCCAATGGTGCTGGTAAATCCACCACGCTGGAGATCATTGAAACACTGCGGGCCAAAACAAGTGGCGAAGTAACGGTTTGCGGACTTGACCTGGATAAGCAACCGGAAGATATCAAGAAACTGATCGGGGTTCAGTTGCAGACATCGGGTTTTTACCCCGGACTTACGCTTACCGAACTCATTGAATTATTCGGCGGACTGTACAACCAACCGGTTAAGCCAGCAGAGTTGCTCAAACTTGTAAATCTAACCGATAAGGCAAAAAACAAATACAAAGACATGAGTGGCGGGCAGAAGCAACGTTTCTCTATTGCCACTACACTTATAAACAAACCCAGGATAATTTTTTTGGATGAGCCCACCACCGGCCTCGATCCGCAGGCCAGGCGTAACCTCTGGGAACTTATCAGCAATATCCGTTCGCAAGGCGCCACGGTCATCATTACTACACATTATATGGATGAGGCCGAGCAGTTATGCGACCGCATTGCCATTATGGATGAAGGAAAGATCATCTCACTCGACAGCCCGGATAAAATGATCGACGACCTGGTACAAACCGGTTTTGAACGCCCCAAACAGGTAAAGGCCGCCAACCTGGAAGACGTTTTTATACATTTAACAGGCAAGGAAATGCGGGATGAATAAAATGCCGTTTATTTGCAATTCAAATTTTCAATAAAAAAAGTATCAATGAAAAAAGTTCTCTTTAGTATCATCGTATTGTGTGTTGCCGGCTTATCCGTATTGGCGCAAAGCGGGGCAAAACCTAAAGCGAAGCCGGTGGCAAAAACATCTTCTGCCCCAGCCATGAAAAACCTGCTGGATAGTTTCAGTTATGCCGCCGGTGTTAATGTGGCCACCAATATGAAAGCACAGGGTATCAGCCGGCTAAATACAGCGGCCATGCAAAAAGGAATTGACGATGTATTTAAAAACAGCAAACAATTGTTAAGCCCGGAAGCAAACGGCGCCTGCATGCAAAAGCAACTGGATATTTTTGCGGCAGAAAAAGATGCGGCTTCAAAAGAGAAAGGCAATGCATACCTGGAGAATAATAAAAAACGCAAAGGAGTGATAACACTTCCCAGCGGATTGCAGTATGAAGTGATCAAGAGTGGTGATGTGAACGGGGTAAGTCCTAAAATGGTTGACACGGTTGAAGTGAATTATTTAGTGGGGTTGATAGACGGAACCGAAGTGGAGAACTCTTTTAAAAGCGGCCAAATGGCAGCATTTCCTTTGGGTGGCGTAATAAAAGGATGGGTTGAAATATTGCAACTGATGAAACCCGGTGATCACTGGAAAGTGGTAACACCAAGCGAACTGGCTTATGGTGCTGCCGGCAACGGTTCTGCCATTCCGCCAAACTCGGTACTGGTGTTTGAAATTGCCCTGGAAAGAATACGGCCTGCTGTTGAAGCGCCAAAAAATAATTAAAACGATGGAAGACCTGCGATACCCCATAGGGAAATATATTGTTCAGCCATTCTCCGATAAGCTATGGCAGGAGTGGGTGATGGATATAAAGAACCTGCCGCAGCATTTAGAGAATGCAGTACTTAATTTAGACGAAGTACAGCTGGATACGCCTTACCGGGAAGGGGGCTGGACGGTAAAACAACTGGTGCATCATGTGGCCGACAGCCATATGAATGCATACATCCGTTTTAAACTGGGACTAACAGAAGATAACCCCGATATCAAACCTTACGATGAAGCGGCCTGGGCAGAAATGGCGGATACAAAGAACCTTCCCATAAACATTTCGCTTACCATACTGCACGCTGTCCATGCCAGGTGGAATGAGGTATTAAAGAGCATGAGCCGGGCAGACCTGGACAGAACGGTTTTTCACCCGGAGCATAAAAAGCAACTTACTCTTTGGGAGTTGCTGGGCATGTATGCATGGCACAGCCGGCATCATACGGCGCATGTAACGTCGCTGAGGGAAAGAATGAAATGGTAAAGCGTAGATCTGTTAATTCGTTAATTGGTTAATCCGTTAACTGGTTAATTTGGTGATACGGATTAACGTTTAAACAAATTAACCAATTAACTTTCGATGAACTGGAAAACACTTTCTTCAAAATACTTAAGCCGGCACATTTATTTTACCGCCCGGGAAGACCGTTGTGAAATGCCCGATGGTACCATTGTAGATCCTTACTTTGTGGTGGAACTTCCTACTTCTGTTTGTGCACTGGCGATCACTGAAAATAATGAAGCCATACTTCTGCAGCAATACCGGCACCCGGTAAAAGAAGCATTGCTGGAAATACCCGGGGGATTTATAGACAGAGGTGAAGCCTCTGATACTGCGATCGCAAGAGAACTGCTGGAAGAGACCGGCTATGCATTTTCTGACATTCATTTTGTTGCAAGAGTGGCTGCCAATCCCGGGGTGCTCGACAACTATACAGATCTTTACCTGGCTACCGGCGGAAAAAAAATAGCTGCACAGCAGTTAGATCATAACGAAGAGATCGAGATAAAACTTTTCCCGCTGGAAGAAGTGCGGCAGATGCTGATGCGGAACGAATTCAAACAGGCCCTGCATGCCACCTGTATCTTTTATGCATTCAATAAGCTGGATTCATTTAAATAAAGCGGTATTCACTTCTGCCACCAGGAACACACTTCCGCACACAACGATCACATCTTCTTCCCCGGCATTTTTGATGGCATTTTTGATGGCGCTGTTCACCTCTTCAAAACTTTCGCCGTGCAGGCCAAAGCCTGCTGCTTTTTGTTTTAGCTCATCATGCGGAAAGGCCCTGGGTATATGGGCATTACTGAAATAATAATTTCCCTGGTTTGGTAATAGCGCCAGTACTTTGTTGATGTCTTTGTCTTTTACCATGCCTAAAACAAAATGGGTTGCCGGCCAACTGCTGCCTGCCACCGCCAACTGCTGCAGTAATTGTTTGATGCCATCTTCGTTATGGGCCACATCAAGCACAATGGTTGGATCATTACTGATCACATCCCAACGGCCATGCAGGCCGGTTATCTTTTTTACGTTACGGAGCGCTGCCTTTTCATCTTCGGTGCTTACCGGGAAACCGTTTTCTATCAAGATGCCTTCTGCACACAAAACCGTACAGAGGTTTTTTACCTGGTAAAGACCATTGAGGTCCAGCTTGAATGATTCGGTTATTTTATGGATCGTATTTGTCACATCGCAACTAAGCCATTCGGTGGTATACCTGGTATTTGAAACGCTGTACTCATCCTGGGTAAAATGAACAGGCGCACGCATTGCTTTCGCTTTGCTGAGAAAGATGTCTTTTGTTTCGGGCAGGTATTCGCCAATAACAACCGGCACACCGGTTTTGATGATGCCGGCTTTTTCTGTGGCGATCTCTTCCAGGGAATTGCCGAGTATGTTCATATGGTCGTACCCAATGTTGGTGATGATGGAAAGTACAGGCGTAATGATGTTCGTACTGTCTAACCTTCCGCCCAGGCCGGTTTCAATTACGGCGATATCCACTTTTTCCTTTTCAAAATAATCAAAGGCCATGGCCACGGTTAACTCAAAAAAGGAAGGTTCCGTCTCATCTGAAATTGTTTTAGTCCTTTCCACAAAATCAACCACAAAATCTTTGCTGATCATTTCGCCATTTATTTTAATACGCTCCCGGAAGTCTTTTAAGTGGGGTGATGTGTAGAGGCCGGTTTTATAGCCTGCCTGTTGCAGTATGGCGGCCAGCATATGACTGGTACTGCCTTTGCCGTTTGTGCCGGCAATATGTATGCTCTTGAATTTAGTATGCGGATCGTTAAGCGCTTTGCAGAGGGCAATGGTATTGTGCAGGTCTTTTTTATAAGCCGCAGCGCCAATACGGCTGAACATGGGGAGCTGTGCGTATAAATAGTCAATGGTCTCCTGATAATTCATCAGCACAAATATAAACAAGGAAGTAACTGGAAGAAGATTATTGTTCCCTGAAGTTGAACGGAACGGTTACAACCGACTCGTGGTCTGATTTATTGAACTCAATATTGGGAAGATAACCCCGTATCGCATTTGCATATTTGGGATCGGCACTGGTTGAACCCTTATCAAAAGTTACAAATGTTCCTCTTCCTGCCGGTGAAACTTTTATAATAGCGTTGATAGTAGCTTTTGGGAGATCGCCCATGAAAATATAATTGTTTACAATGGTACGGTCGCCCTTTGAAACACGTAAACCACTACCGCCTGTTCTTCCGCCGGGAGTATTTCCATAACTATCCGGTTTGCCATTCGGGCTCCCGGCATCGCCCTTACCACCGGGATTGTTTCCCTGGTATTTATATCCATTATCTTCTGTAGCGCCATTGCCTGTTCCGGTCTTTGGTCCGCCATAGCCGGCAATTTTCGGTTTCTGTGGCTTGGGTTCAGGTTTAACAACTTCAGGAGCAGGCGCCTTTACTTTTACTGTTGTTTTTGCAGGTGCTTTAACAGGCGCTGATTCTTTATCTGCAAGGTCATCTGTCTTTACATCTTCTGTTGCAGGCGTTTTAACGGCTTCCGATCTTGGTTGTTCTGCATTTTCTTCGCCGGGAGATTTTTCACCCTTTACCAATGGCTGTACTTCCCCATATCCTTCGGAGTTGTTGCCGAGGTTGATCTCGATCAGGTCTTGCAAGGCGGGAGGTGGAATATGCTGGTGTGTCCATGAAATAAGAAAGGCCAATAGCAACAGGGTACCGCAGATGATGCTGGTATAAATAAATGCTTTCCGGTTCTTTTCTGTTTCGAATGTTGCTGACATGAAGCTGGTATACATCCCAAAGTTATTTAATTACCGGCAAACGATACAATACCGTGCCGTATTTAATGATGATTGTTAAGGTTTTAACAAATCTGAAACGCATTGCTGTTCCTGCAGGAAAAAAGAATCTGCTTGACATTGGGAAGTATTCGCCGTACTTTTCTTATGGCTTTACCATTGCCGGGCATTCTACAGTAGTTACCAGGTACCCTGCCTGCTTCTTAACGGCTATTCCTCACTGCTTAAATTCTTATTATGAAACAAAGATACCTGCTGCTCGTTGCATGGTTCATTGCTGCAATGCCTGCTGCTTTTGCCCAAACAATTTCTTCGCAAAAAGGATTGACCACGGCCCTTTTTAATTTACCCGAAGGTACTGTTAAGGTTTACCTGCCTGCTGATACCAGGCCCGGTGATCTGATCTCTGGAACGGTGGAACTTGTTCCGGCCGGAAAAAATGCAAAGCAAACCGCTAAGAATCTTTCAGACCTTAAAAGATACCTGGTGGAATTTGACGGGCAGAAGTTCCCGGTTACTGAGGCCATGAATCCTGTTCAGTACAAAATAAATTACAGTAAACTGTTGCAGCGGCCATTAAGTATCATCAACAGCAATGGCGTTACGGTTGAACAAATGCTGATCAGTTGCCCTTATAATAATGAAACAAAACCAGCAGCCGGCTGCAATATTCCCACGCATGCATTAACTGCATCACCGATGAGAGTAACCGGTTCTTTTGATGGCAATAGCAGCAATACGCAATGTAAGCTGGGTGGAAAGGATGTTGCAGTATTGGCCGAATCTCCAAGGGAATGCATCGTTTTGCTTCCTGCCAACAGCATTGGAACCCAAACCGTACAGGTAAGAGAGAACAGCCGGCTTATGTGCGAAAAGAAGATATCCGGTGTTGATATGCAGGTAACAACAGGCCGGTTAAGTCTGCGAAGGGGCGAACGGACCTTCATCCGGGTAGAGATAACCGGGCTGCAGAATTTACCGGATACAGCAAAACTTACACTCACCAACATAACAACGGATGTGGTGGAGATGCAGCCTTCCAACAGCTTTTTTATTTCACTTACACCGGATAGTGTGCCCAGTGGTGATTATGAAAGAAGTTTTGAAGTGCAGAGTATTAAGCCCGGAAGTTTTACGGTGAATGTAGATCTTGATCTGCCCGAACCGCCACTTGTGTATGCCGATAATAAAGGCGTGGATGCAGGTGGAATAAAATTACACCCGTTAAAAGTGGATGGGTTAAAGAACGGCATGTCGGATGCATTTAAAAAAGCGGTGATAGAAGTCACCGGCAACCGGGCCAATAAATACCCGGAACTGGATGGATGCGGCAGTTGCCTTACCTGTATACAAAGCATGCTGGATGAAGGCAAGGTTGCGCTGGTAGGAGAGATCGGGAAAATTCTGATGGAGCATTATGTTGACCTGCTGGTGGGTAAAGCAGGCGGCGCATTGGCCTGGATAAAAGATAAGTACGATAAGCTGGAGAAAGCAGAAGATATTGCAGGCGCTTTAGCAGATGCCGTTTCAAAAGGAGAGATACAGGTAGTGGAATTCCCGGAAAAGCTATGCGGTTATTGCCTGGTATCGGCCATTGGTTTTTACGATGCAAAGACACAGTGCATGGATGCATTCTTTTATTGCAAGGGTTCAAAAATGTG
The DNA here is from genome assembly GCA_035355815.1 of Ferruginibacter sp. Classification (GTDB taxonomy): domain Bacteria; phylum Bacteroidota; class Bacteroidia; order Chitinophagales; family Chitinophagaceae; genus Ferruginibacter. The sequence continues at coordinate 7,373 of DAOQRQ010000060.1, forward strand.
CTGCACGCATTCGCTTACGATCATTCATCTTAAATATTGTGTGAATGATGACGGGTTTAAAATACCGGATGCCGGACTGGAAATAGATGTGATCAGCAGGTAAAACAGTTAACGGGAACCAAAGAGCAGGCTGCCGATACGCACCATATTGCTGCCTTCTTCAACAGCGATCCTGTAATCGGCACTCATGCCCATGGAGAGGGTTTGGAGTTTGGGAGTTTGAGGGTTGTGGTCTGGGGTTTGTGGTTGAGCGTACTTGTTGAAAAGAGACCTTAGATATTTGAATTCATTTCTAACCAGTTCAATATTATCGGAGAAGGAAGCCATGCCCATGAAACCGTTGATACGGATATTGATTAATCCGTTAATGGGGGCAGCGCTCATTAAATCGTTCAGTTCCTTTTCATCCAGCCCGAATTTGGTTTCTTCTTTGGCAATATAAACCTGCAGCAGGCAATCAATGACCCGGTTATTTTTTAATCCCTGTTTGTTTATTTCTTTCAACAGGTTATAACTATCTACGCCGTGAATGAGATGAACAAAGGGTGCTATGTATTTTACTTTGTTCGACTGCAGGTGACCGATGAAGTGCCAGCGGATATCTTTGGGTAACTGTTCGTATTTACCAACCAGTTCCTGCACATAGTTCTCGCCAAAATCACGTTGCCCCAGATCGTATAATGCCTGTATGTCTTCAATGGGTTTTGTTTTGGATACAGCAACTAAAGTGGCTTTACCATTCAGGTCTGTAATTATATCCTGGTATTTTTCTTTATTGATGCTCATTTGTTTCACGCAAAGTTGCTAAGTTACCGCAAAGCTGCAAAGAAAAAGCCATCAGCTTATAGCTAATGGCTAACAGTTAAATCCTATGAACAGTTATTTCAATATCGAGCGGCTTATCACGATGCGCTGTACTTCACTCGTTCCTTCATAGATCTGTGTGATCTTGGCATCTCTCATCAACCGTTCTACATGGTATTCTTTTACAAAACCATAACCGCCATGAATCTGTACCGCTTCGGTGGCAGTCCACATGGCCGTTTCGCTGGCAAATACTTTGGCCATACTGCTGCTTAAAGTATAGTCAAGATGCTGGTCTTTTTCCCAGGCGGCTTTCAGGCAAAGTAATCTGGCCGCCTCAATCCTCGTTGCCATATCAGCCAGTTTAAACTGTATGATCTGGTGGTTCATAATTTCGGTGCCAAATGCTTTACGCTGTTTGCTGTAAGCCAGTGCCAGTTCGTAAGCGCCGGCAGCAATGCCCAATGCCTGCGATGCAATACCTATGCGGCCACCTGCCAGCGTTTTCATGGCGAACTTAAAACCAAAACCATCTTCACCGATGCGGTTTTCCTTAGGCACTTTTACATCATTGAATAAAATGCTGTGTGTATCGCTTCCGCGTATGCCCAGTTTGTTTTCTTTAGCACCTACGGCCACACCCGGCCAGCTCTTCTCTACAATGAATGCATTGATGCCGCGGCTTCCTTTGCCGGGGTCTGTTTGAGCGATCACTAAATACACACTGGCGCTGTTGCCATTGGTGATCCAGTTCTTGGTTCCGTTCAGCAAGTAATGATCGCCTTTGTCTTCGGCTGTTGTTCTTTGCGATGTGGCATCACTGCCGGCTTCGGGTTCGCTCAGCAAAAAAGCGCCGATGTATAATTCGCCGTTCTTCTTTCCCTGTGCAAGCGGCGTTAAATATTTTTTCTTTTGCTCTTCGCTGCCGTATTCCTGCAGGCCGTAGCAAACCAGGCTGTTGTTCACACTTACACAAACACTCACACTGGCGTCTATCTTGCTGATCTCTTCCATGGCCAGTACATAACTGATGGTATCCATACCGCTTCCGCCGTACTCCTGTTTTACCATCATGCCCATGAAACCGAGGTCGGCTAATTTTTCGATCTGTTCTTTGGGGAATTTCTGTAGTTCATCACGCTCAATTACGCCCGGAAGGCATTCATTTACGGCAAAATCCCGTGCGGCCTGCCTGATCATTTGTTGTTCTTCAGTTAGTTGAAACAGCATATGCAATATTGTTTTGGATCTGGTGCAAAAATAAGGGTTTATTGCCCTGTATTTTCAGCAATTATCCGGATGAATGATTCCCGGCTGATCATTCGGGCTCCCAGGCTTTCCAGGTGTTCGGTATACACCTGGCAATCTATTAACTGTACCTGTTCTTTTTGTAAATGCTGCACGTAATTTATAAAGGCGAACTTGCTGGCATTGGTTGCAGCGCTGAACATACTTTCACCAAAGAAGATATTGCCTAAACGGATACCATAGAGGCCGCCTACCAGTTTTCCATCCATCCACGCTTCTGCACTATGGGCATATCCTTTTTCATGCAATACTGAATAGGCGTTTTGTACGGCCGGGGTTATCCAGGTGCCGTCCTGGTCTTTCCGGCTGATGGTTTTGCAGTGCTGTATCACCTGGATGAACGCCCGGTTAATGGTAAACCGGAATTTTCCATTGCCCAGTATTGTGCGCATGCTCTTACTCACTTTCAATTCACCGGGGTATAGCACAAAGCGTGGATCGGGACTCCACCAGCAGATGGGATCCGTTTCGTTGTACCAGGGAAATATACCCTGTCGATAGGCGAGCAGCAAACGTTCTGTGCCCAGGTCGCCACCAATGGCAAGTAAGCCGTCTTCATCCGCCATTTCTACAGGAGGAAATATGAGTTCATCGGTTAGCAGGAACATGTTTTAAAGATAAAAGAAAAACAGAAAGACAGAAGTACTGTTAAGTGATTTTATTATTGCTGCATGCTGTGTTTCTGTGCCTCTGTAGCTACACTTTTGCCAGAGGCGAAAACGGAAAATTTGTGGAAAAAATCAATTGGCGATCACTTCAATGGAGGCATTGATACCCCTGTCGGTAATGGCATCGCATTGTGGCTTCAGCAGGTCGTAACTGCCTTCTTTAACGGCATACTTACCTTTTGAATCAATGATGATGGCGCATTGTTCGGCCTGCTCCTGGGTATGTCCGCAAACCTTTATGAGTGTTTCAATTACCCATTCAAAGGTATTCACGTCATCATTCCACACGATAAGGGTACAAAAATCATCGAGTGATGTGAGCAGGTCGGTTTGCTCGTTAGATTGTGTGTATGGCTTTGAAGACATCATAGCTGCCTGGCAAAAATAAGGCGAAAAATCCATCCCTGCAATGGTCCTTATTCCGCTCCTTAAACCAGTTTTCTGTCGGTAATTACCAGGGCCCATTTTTCCAGCATATTCACCAGCTCGCCCAGTTGCACGGGCTTGCTGATATAATCATCCATACCGGCCTGCATACAGGCCACCCGGTCGCCATGCATTACATTGGCAGTCATAGCAATAATAGTGGGTTGCTTGTTCAGGCATACCCGTATCATTTTGGTAGCTTCAAGCCCATCCATCCCGGGCATTTGAACATCCATTAATATGAGGTCGTAAGCTGTTTTATCAACCATATCCAGCACAATGTGACCGTCGCCTGCAATATCCGCCTGGTAACCAAGTTTGCCCAATATCTTGGTGGCCCATTTCTGGTTCACCAGGTTGTCTTCTGCCACTAATATCCGAAGGGGGTATTGTTTGGCAAAATCGGCCGTT
>DAOQRQ010000061.1:0-10973 GCA_035355815.1 Ferruginibacter sp.
GCTATGTGAACTGGTTCAATCAAATGGTTGGAAAAAATGCCAATGCGGATATTGCCAGCAGGGAACATAGTGAACCCTGGCCCGGCGGCAGGGTGAATCATTATAATTTTGATCTTAACCGCGACTGGGCCTGGCAAACACAGGTGGAAACACAGGGCCGGGTAAAAAGATACAACGAATGGATGCCGCAGATCCATTGCGATTACCACGAGCAGGGGATCAACAGCCCGTATTATTTTGCACCGGCTGCCGAACCCTTTCATGAAGTGATCAGCAAATGGCAAAGAGATTTTCAGTTTACGATCGGGAAAAATCATGCCCGGTATTTTGATGCCAATGGCTGGCTGTATTTTACCAAAGAGATATTTGACCTGTTCTATCCTTCGTATGGGGATACATACCCAACGTACAATGGAGCCATCGGCATGACCTACGAGCAGGCTGGCCATAGCCAGGGCGGACTGGCCGTTATAAATTCTGAAGGGGATACGCTTTCTTTAAGGGACCGCATTGCTCATCACTTTACCACCAGTATGAGTACCGTGGAGATCGCTTCAAAGAATGCCGGAAAGCTGCTGACCGAGTTTAAAAAGTATTTTGATGATGCCAACTCAAATGGTGTGGGTGAATACAAAACATATATCATCACCGAAAACAATGAAGGCAAGCGGAAGGCTTTGCAGCAGTTCTTTGAACGGAACGGGATCGTGTATGGTTCTGTAAATGCTCCGCAGGCCAAAGGATATAATTATGCTACTGGTAAAGAAGAGATTTTTTCTGCTGCCAATAGTATGGCGGTAAGCGCTTACCAGCCCAAGTCGGCACTGGTGAAAGTGTTATTTGAACCCAAATCAAAACTAAGCGATTCTGCTACCTACGACATCACTGCCTGGAGTCTTCCTTATGTTTACGGCGTACAGGCCTACGCGGTTAAAGAAAGAATGGCTTTGGCTTCTTACAGCAGTCAGAAATCAAGTAGTAGTGTATCTGCATCCGCTTATGGTTATTTAGTGAATTATACTTCTTTTGCCGATGCACAATTCCTGGCTGCTTTGCTGAATGCAAAATTCAAAGTTCGTTTTGCAGAAAAGGATTTTGGGTTCAATGGAAAAACATTTTCAAAAGGAACACTGATCATCCTGAAAAAAGGGAATGAAGATAAACTGCAGCAGTTTGCGGGTATGGCGGCAGCGAATAATGCATCGGTTACAGAAGTAAGCAGCGGTTTTGTAGATGCCGGCTTTGATTTCGGCAGCGAAAAAGTACACCTCATTAAAAGACCAAACGTGGTAATGCTCACGGGCAAGGGCGTAAATGCAAATGCTGCCGGTGAAGTATGGCATTGGTTTGAAAAGCAGCTCGATTATCCCGTTACATTAATAAATGCCGAGGAAGTGGATGCCGGCAACCTGAAGAATACCGATGTGCTGATACTGCCCGACGGCAATTATAAATTTTTACAGAATAAAGATGCCGCTGCAGAGATCAAGGCCTGGGTACAGCAGGGTGGTAAGATCATAGCGTTTGACAATGCGGCGGCACAGATCGCAAAAGCCGACTGGGGTTTTAAGTCGAAGAAAGAAGACGACGATAAAAAGAAGGATGAAAAGAAAGACGACAAGGATGCGTATGCCGATGTAAAGCGCTATGAGAACAGGGAACGTGACTGGATCGTAAATAATATTCCCGGTGCCATTTATAAAGTGGAACTGGATAACTCTCACCCGTTGGCATTTGGTTACGGTAACAATTATTTTACATTGAAGCTGAGTGATGAGATCTACGAGTTCATGAAAGGCGGCTGGAATGTAGGCATCATTAAAAAAGAGAACCAGGCAGCCGGCTTTGTGGGCAATAAGCTGCAGGAAAAGATAAAAGACGGAACGGTGATCGGCGTGCAATCATTGGGAAGCGGCTCTGTAGTGTTCTTTGCCGATGATCCCATCTTCCGGAATTTCTGGGAGAACGGGAAGATGATGCTGGCCAATGCGGTGTTCCTGGTAGGACAATAATGTAATTAAAAATTAAGAATTAAGAATTAAAAATTAAACCATTCAGTATGTTCAGGAAATCAGTATTCGCATTTTTAATTTTTAATTTTTCATTTTTAATTGTACCAGCACAAGCTCCCAAATCATATACCTCTGCTGAATTGCTGCTGCAATTGAAAAAGTTAAATGTACTTGGGTCGGTACTATATATTGCGGCGCACCCGGATGATGAGAATACCAGGCTGCTTGCTTACCTGGCCAATGAAAAATTATACCGTACCGGTTATTTAAGTTTAACAAGAGGCGATGGTGGCCAGAATTTAATTGGCGATGAACAGGGTGTTGACCTGGGTTTGATACGCACACAGGAATTACTTGCAGCAAGAAGGATCGATGGCGCAGAACAATTCTTCAGCCGTGCATTTGATTTCGGTTTCAGCAAAAGCCCCGAAGAAGCCATGCGCTTTTGGGGTCATGATAAAATATTAAGCGATGTGGTTTGGGTGATACGTAAGTTCAGGCCCGATGTGATCATCACCCGTTTCCCCACTACCGGCGAAGGAGGTCATGGTCATCATACGGCCTCTGCTATTCTTGCCGGCGAAGCATTTGATGCGGCGGCCGATCCCGCAAAATTCCCGGAGCAACTGCAACAGGGCGTTAAGGTATGGCAGGCCAAACGCTTGCTTTGGAATACATTCAGTTTTGGCGGTACCAACACACAACGGGAAGACCAGTTTAAAATGGAATGTGGTGATTATAATCCCATCCTTGGAAAAAGTTATGGAGAGATAGCTGCTGCAAGCCGCAGCCAGCACAAGAGCCAGGGCTTTGGTGTGCCCGCACAAAGAGGCAGCGTGATCGAATATTTTAAAACCATTAAAGGCGATGCGCCGGTGACCGACCTGATGGATGAGGTAGACCTGAGCTGGAACCGAATCAACGAATCAAGCCTTACCGGCGCCGTTAATAAGATCATCAGCAAGTTTGATGTAGAGCACCCGGACAGATCTCTTCTGGCCCTCACCAAATTGTATAAAGAAGTGGAATCTGTAAAAGATGAGTATTGGAGAAACATAAAATTAAATATCGTGAACGACCTGGTGGAGAATTGCAGTGGTTTATTTATGGATGCAACCACCAACACGCAGTTTGCCGTGCAGGGCGACAGTTTAAAAATAAACCTGGTGGTGAATAACCGGTCGGGCGCCAATATCCTAAGCGCCGATGCTTTTCTCAATGACGATTATGTGATCTTTGATCAACTGAAGAAGAATGTGAACTCAGTACAGAACTACAGCGTGTATATCAAGCCGGGAACAAAGATCACCCAGCCTTACTGGCTGGATAGCCAGATGGACAAAGGAAGCTTTAATGTAACCGATCAGCAACAGATAGGCAAAGCAGAAAGCGACCCCATGAGTGTGTTGTTCAGTATGATGGTGGAAGGAACGGAATTCAGGTTCCGAAAACCCATCCGCTATAAACATACCGACCCGGTAAAGGGAGAGCTGTACCAGCCTGTTTCGGTGATACCAAAGATAGAGTTGAATTATGCCGGCGATGTTTTCCTGGCGGTGAATAATAAACCGGTGGATGTACGAACACACGTTAAATCGAACCTGCCCGATGCTTCTGCCTATACGGTTACCAAGCTCACCTCGCCAAAGATCGCCAGTTCAGCCAATCCCTATATATTTAAAGGCGGTCCTGCCAATAAGGAAAGCTATGAATCATCTTCTTTCACTTTTAACGGGGTGGATGCTGATTATTCTGAACAGGTGAAGCTGCAGGCGGGAGATGGAAATAATCTTTTCAATCAATACAAGCGAACCATTGAGTACGATCATATTCCGTCCATCGTTTATTTTCACGATGCAACTGCAAAGATCTCAAAAGTGGATCTGCGTACCGAAGGAAATTTTGTGGGATATATTCCCGGCGCCGGTGATAAGATACCCGAAGCATTGATCCAGATGGGCTATAAAGTGGTAACGCTCAAAGAAAGCGATATCAATGCAGCTAACTTAAGACAGTTTGATGCCATTGTTACCGGCGTACGGGCTTACAATACCAATGAATGGATGAATAATGTATACGATGAACTGATGCTGTATGTGAAAGAGGGTGGTGTGCTGCTGGTACAGTATAATACCAGCAACCAGATCGGGCCGGTGAAGGCAAAGATCTCACCGTACCCGTTCACCATCAGCCGCAACCGCATTACCGATGAAGAAGCGAAAGTGAATTTCCTGCTCCCCGATCACCCGGCGCTGAATGCTCCCAACAAAATAACCGAAAAGGATTTTGAAGGATGGATACAGGAACGGAGTATCTATCATGCAGAGAACACCGATACGGCATATAAAAAAATAATAAGCATGAAAGACCCCGGTGAAAAAGAGCAGGACGGCAGTCTCATCATTGCCAATTATGGCAAGGGACGATTTGTGTATACGGGCCTGGTCTTCTTCAGGGAATTACCGGCTGGTGTGCCCGGTGCATACCGGCTCTTTGCAAATTTGATCGCTAATAACAGGGGTAAATATATTAAGTGATTGCTGTCATACTGAGATACGAAACATCACCGTCCCGGTAAGCATATGCAAAACGAAAAAACATACTGGAATAAATGGTACATCGCTGTACTGGCATTTTTACTGGTGCAGGTAATTATTTTCTTTTTTATTACCCGGTATTTTAAATAGCTACACTCCCTAATGATCACAAAAGAAAATAAAATCAGTGTACTTCTAAAAGCTCCGCCAGCTGGCGGATTAGGACTATGAGTGGTATCGACTGGACCATATTAGTTATAACCCTTGCCGGCATCATCCTGTACGGCATGTATAAAAGCCGTACATCCAAAAACCTGGAAGGATATTTTTTAAGCGACCGTTCCCTGCCCTGGTATCTTGTTTTATTAAGCATCATGGGTACGCAGGCAAGTGCCATTACCTTTTTAACCGGTCCCGGACAGGCATACAGTGATGGAATGCGCTTTGTACAGTATTATTTTGGCCTGCCACTGGCCATGATCGTTATCTGTATCTTCTTTGTTCCGGTTTTCAGTAAACTGAAAGTGTATACCGCTTACGAATTCCTGGAGAACCGTTTTGATGTAAAGACCAGAACACTCACTTCTTTTTTATTCCTGGTATCCCGGGGCCTAAGCACCGGCATCAGCATTTTTGCGCCGTCCATTGTATTGAGTTCCCTGATGGGCTGGAATATTTATTATACCAACCTGGTGATGGGGGGCTTACTCATCATCTATACCATGACCGGCGGTGCCAAGGCCGTAGCACATACGCAAAAGCTGCAGATGATCATTGTATTTGTTGCCTTGTTCATTGTAGGTTACCTGGCTGTTAAGTTATTACCCGATGCCATTGGTTTTACTGAAGCATTGCACAAGAGCGGGGAGATGGGAAAGATGAACATCATCACCACCGGGTTTACCGATAAGGGGTTCGACTGGAAAGACAAATACAATATCTGGAGCGGGCTGATCGGCGGATTTTTTTTAGCGCTCAGTTATTTCGGTACCGATCACAGCCAGGTGGGGCGTTACCTAACGGCAAAAAATGAAAAGGAAAGTAAGAAGGGATTACTGATAAACGGGCTGGTGAAAGTACCCATGCAGTTCTTTATCTTACTCATCGGCATACTCATATTCTCTTTTTACCAGTACAACAGGGGCCCGGTTTATTTTGATGAGGTAAGTCTTACGCAGGCAAAACAAACGGTTAAAAAAGATTCGCTGAATATGCTGGAGGCAAAATATGCCACTGCTTTTACCGCCGGCGACAAGACAGAGGCAAATACCATACGCAAAACATTCAAAGGTGTGATGGAGCGGGCGCTGCCTGATCAAAAACCGAACGATACCAATTATATCTTTCTTTGGTTTGTAAAAGAGAATTTACCGGTTGGGTTGATCGGGCTGATCTTTGCCATCATTTTCCTGGCGGCCTGGGGCAGTATTGCCGCAGCGCTCAATTCACTGGCAGCCTGTTCAGTGGTTGACTTCCATAAAAAATTCTTTGTGAAAAAGGAAACGGAGCTGGAAGACTATAAAGTATCGCAGTGGTACACGTTGGGTTGGGGAGTATTCTGCATCATCATCTCCATGTTTGCGTATAATATCGGCAACAGCCTGATAGAAGCAGTGAATATACTCGGCTCTCTGTTCTACGGCGTTATCCTCGGCATATTCCTGGTAGCTTTTGGAATGAAATTCATAAAAGGCCATGCGGTTTTCTATGCAGCCCTGGTTTCTGAGTTGCTCATCATTCTTATTTACAAGATGGATGTGATCTCTTTTCTTTGGCTGAATGTGATAGGGGCGGTGCTGGTGGTTGTACTGGCGGCAATACTGCAACTGTTCATAAAACAAAAACCGGTGCAGTAGGAATGACCGCAACAAAAAAGCGCTGCATCACTGCAACGCTTTTTTAATTATTAGTAAGTTATTACTTCAGCCCTTTCTGGAAATCCTCGTTGATCTTCACATAATCATCATTCTTTGCTTCTTTAGCCAGTTCCATTGATTTTTTAGAACTTTCCAATGCACCGGCGGTATCGCCCATTTCTTTCTGGATCTTGGCTTTGTAGATCCATATCCAGAATGCCTTGGCGTTTCTCTCCAGTTCTTTGTTTACATTTTCCAGCGCCTTGGGCAGGTTCTTATCGTATTCGTTGTAAAACTGGGCAGCCTGCCAGTAAGGTTTTTTATCGGTTTGCATGGCGGCTTCTATCTGGCCCCTTACTTTATCCTTAAAGTCGGCTTTGATGGGAATACCCACTACGGTTTTCTCCCACATGATCTGCAGTTCGCAACTTTCGGGTTTAACATCTACAAACTGCATGGTAAAGCTTTCCACTTTCTCTTTCATCTTCATCGGTTCTACGCGGAACTTAACCACGTCTTCGCTTTCTTTATACCCGTCGGTACCCCAGTTCTTCAATCCTTTGTTGAGAATGATATCCCATGAGTCGATACCCGGGATAGTATATAACACGTACGTACCCGTGTCAACATTTTTTCCACCGATCTCCAGTGGCTCCGTAAGCACCAGTTTGGTGGCGGCATTGGCGCCGGTGCGCCATATTTTGTTGAAAGGAACCAGGTCGCCGAATATTTTACGGCCCTTAGCAGCCGGTCTTGAATAAGTAAGTTCGATAGAACCGATGGCAAATTCCTGCTTAACAGTTTGTGTAGGCGAAGGCGCAGGCATTTTTACCTGGGCAGTACCCACAAAAGAGAAACAGGCGATTACAATGAGGGGAAACAGTAATTTCTTCATAAAGATTTTTTAGGGGGCTAAGGTAGTGAAATTGGGTGTAAGGAGAAATTGAAAATGGGAGGATAATCAAAACTTCACCTTCACGCTCGCCGAGGTCTTTCTGCCTTTTTTCACCTTCCATTGGGGGCCCTGCATAATGAGGCGTTTGGCGGCTTCGTCGTAGGCGGGGCCGAGGGATTTGTTTACCCGTACATTGCTGATGGTACCGTTCGCTTTTACATCAAAGCTCAGTTCCACTTCACCGTGAAATTCATTCTTCAGCATTTCATCGGTTATGTCGAGGTTATTGGCCACGTAGGTATTGTAATTATCCCAGCCGTCTTTGGGTTCCACATTGATAGCGGAATCGCTTAAAACGGAAGCCCGGCGGATCTTACTGTTAAGACCTACTTCGCCCATCCTGTCTTTAACAGCCTGTTCATTTTCCAGCAATATGATCCTGTTCATGGGCTGGTTGCTGCGCAAAGAATAAGTGCGGGGCTGGTAACCTACTGATTTCACTTCTACTGTAACAAGCGAATCGGTGGAGAACAGGCGGAAATTCCCTTTCACGTCGGCATAGGTTTCAAAATTGCCGCTCTTAACCGAAACATTGGAGAAGGGCAGGGGTGAGTTATCGGCTGCTACTACCTGGGCATTGAAAAATATGTTGGATGATCTTTCTTTTCGGGAAGCATAACCGGCCGACTGGCGCTTCAACACTTCGCCATCCGCTTCATAGGTCTTCGTGTTTTCTTTATTTTCTTTTATCACCACCGTTTCGGCCATGGCAACATTTTTATCTGCCGCTGTTGCAACCGGGGGGGCAGAAATGACAACGGAACTTTTACCCGCCGTACTTGCAGACCGGTCCGGGCCTTGTTGTTTAGCCGAATCGGCTGCCTTTATTCTGCCTGGTTTATCAGCGAGGATATCATCATATCTTTCCCGTGTGTTAGTTTGTGCAACCACGGTATTACCTGTTGATCTTTTTTCTTTCTCTGTAGAAGGGGTGGTGATGGCGGCCTTGTCATTTTCTTTTACAGCTGGCGGGTTAGTATTGTCTTGTACTGCTGGTGCAGCCGGGGATGAATTGGTTTCTACCTTAGCTATTTGCGGCCCTGTTTTTTCTTCTGAATTGTTTTTGCTGGTCAGTAAATAAGTGAGCGTTGCTCCGGACCCGATCAGCATTACAGCGGCGGCGGCTTTCCACCACCTGCCGGTTGACCGGTGCATGGCAACCACTTTGGCCCCGGTTCCTGCTTCGGCCATTTGCAGGCGGGCAAGGGCCAGTTGTTTTTCCCATTCTTTATCGCTCATGGCTCCATAACCTTCCATGGCTTCGGAAAGAAAGGGATCATCCAGTGCATCCTTTTCCATCTGGTGCATTTGAAGCGCCGTTAATTTGCCCGAGAAATATTTTTCAATATCCCGGGCGGTATAACCGGTATTTTTATTTTCGCTGCTCATTTATCAATAAGGTCATCAGATCTTTATTTGTTTTTCTTCCATGCATATCTTCAGATTCCGCTTGCCGTTCTGGATATAGCTTCTCACTTTATTCCAGTCGTACCCGGTCAGCTCAGCTATTTCATTATAGCATTTATTCTCCAGGTAAAACAGCATCACTGACCTTTTCTGTTCCTCGGCAAGGGTATCGATGCATTGCTCTAATTTCTTAAAATTTTCTTCTTTTTCCAATGCCTCGCCATTCAGATGCGTATTTTGTTCGGAATACATAAAATTACCACTGAATTCTGTGGTTTTCATATTCCGGGGGCTGCGGAGCTGCATCAGGCAATAATTGCGGGTCAATACGTGCAGCCAGCCCTTGAAGTTTTCCACATCGTGAACCCGCAGTTTGCTGTGCAGTTCATTAAAGATATCCATTACGGCATCCTTACAGCGCTCAGGGTCTTTAAAATATTTGAGGCAGACACCAAATACCAGGTCCATATACCGCTGGTAAAGGGTACTCAGCAGGTTCATGTCGCCGGTTTCCTTATAAGCAACCAGCAGTTCCTTGTCACTGGAATCCTGTGGAGATATGTTCTTTAAAAAGGTCAATATTCTGTTTTGTTTCTGCCCGTTTATTCAAAAAACACTTTTACGGTTTGGTAGAACAGGCGGCTGTTCAGGTACTGGCTCTGCTGTAACTGTCTTTCCGAAAATCCCTGAAGCCCCAGCAGCCCGGCAGCGTTCCCCTTGTTTATGGCAATCTCAAGGTAACCGGCCGAGTTGAATAAAGCCAGTTTTTCGCCTTCGTTCACATCAGCGTAAGTATCACTTATTCTGTCGATTACCTCGTCTCTTTTAAATACAATTTTAAAACTACGGCCCCGGCGTTGTTCTTCAAATTCATCCCGGTGTATGTTCACGATCACGTTCTCAAAATTATCGGTAAAAATGATCTGTCCTTCTATCCAGTCGTTTCCAAGCAGGGGTCTTAGCGGATTTTTAACATGAATGGAAATATCCGGGCTGCCGATCTCCTCAATCTTCTTTCCGCTGTTTAACTCCCTGAAAGCATCGGCAAATACAGCCGTGCAATAGAGGGTATTCTTCTGTTTATTCTTATCCAAAGCAAGTGCAACAACTTTTTGAGGTATTTCTTCTAATATCATGGTAAGCAGTCCATTATCGGCACAACCAATATAGTGACCATTGTGCTCAGCCAGTAACATGTGCTCTGGTCTTTCATCAAAGAGATTCACCAATACCAGGTGAAATGTTCCTGCAGGAAAATTCTTTATAGCATTGCGGCATACATAGGCCGCCTGTGGGTAATTGAACGGGGAAAGTTCATGCGATATGTCAACGATAGTGAAACCGCTGTTATCCTGCAACAATTGTCCTTTAACCGCACCTACCAGGAAGTCCTGCCGGCCAATATCGGATGTAAGTGTTAGTAAAGGCATTTGGTTGGTTTGGTAGCTGGTTAATTGGTTTATTGGTTAATTCGTTAATACGTACAGACTAATTAACCGGTTAACGAATTAACGTTTATACGGATCAACGTACAAGTTCCCCGTTTTTAAAGAAGAATTTTTTTGTCAGTTTATCGGTCAGTCCCGGGAATAGTTTGTTCATGAATACCGTTCGTTTTCCGGTGAACGTAAGTACCAGGGTTCTCTTTCTTTTTTCAATGGCTTTTAAGATATGTACCGCACAAACTTCAGACGACATCATTTTGCCTTCATCCATCGGGCTTTCTCCCTGTGACTGTCCTTTTTTGTTTAATGCTGCATTGCGGATATTGGAAGCGGTGAAACCCGGGCAAACCCACATAATGTTTACACCGCTGTCGAGCAGTTCGGTACGCAATGCTTCCAGGAACCCATTTACGGCAAATTTGCTGGCGCTGTAACCACTGCGGCCGGGCAGGCCCCTAAAACCGGCAATGGATGATACGCCCACGATAGTGCCTTTGCGTTCGATGATGGAATTCAATGCCAGTTTGGTGCAGTAAAGTGTTCCTGAGAAATTCACCGCCATTACTTTTTGAATCACCTCGGCTTCAACGTCCTTGAATAATGCCCTCATGGATATGCCGGCATTGTTGATAAGAATATCGATGCCGCCAAAAACACGGATGGTGGAATCGATAAAGTTCTTACAATCGTTATAACTGCTTACATCGGCTACCTGTGCCCGCAACCAGGATAAACTGTACGACCTGCAACTCCTTCATTCA
>DAOQRQ010000062.1:0-10971 GCA_035355815.1 Ferruginibacter sp.
TATTGCCTGCCATTACGATCCCTATGTTCTTCCCGCCTACATTATCATCTAAATGATAGTGAGCGGCCCAGTGCTCCAGTTTTTCTTTTTGTAAAAATTCCGCCCTAATGTTTTTAACAGCCAGATCTATGAATTCGGGAATGAACCAGCCATTTTGAACGGAGGTTCTTTTTTTAACCACCTGCCAGTCTTCACCATTATCTGATAAATATTTTCCTAAGCGTTGTAATAATTGAATACGGTTTTGTAAATTCATCTTGTTATTATTAAATTGCATTGGCTTCCATAAGGAGGTTTAAAACCCAAAATTACGATAGATGGCTATAAAGATCACAGAAGAATGTATCAACTGCGGCGCCTGCGAGCCCGAATGTCCGAACAACGCTATTTATGAAGGTGGAGTGGAATGGGCCATATCCGACGGAACAACCGTAAAAGGCATGTTTGCTTTGATGGATGGTTCCCAGGTAGATGCCGACCAGCGCCATGCACCCATCAGCAACGACATTTATTACATAGTGCCCAACAAGTGTACCGAGTGCCAGGGATTTCATGAAGAGCCGCAATGCGCTGCTGTTTGCCCGGTAGATTGCTGCGTACCCGATGATATGTATAAAGAGACCGTAGATGACCTGATGGCTAAGAAAGGAAGAATGCACATTTAATGTGTATGGTGTGAAGGGCTGTTCGGTTTAGAATGCTGTTACGTTTTTATGAGATCCGCCCCGGCGGATCATACCAGGCAGGTGATATTTCCTGTCGCAGGCGAGGGTATTTTTAAATACTTTCGCCTTTTTAATTTCAGGTTTTATTAAATTGTGGAGTATGAAATATCTTTTACCTGTTGCTTTGCTTTTTATTGTTTTTTCTTCCTGCGATCTTTTTTCCCGGAAAAAAAATCCTGCTGCTCATGCACAGGCTAAATTAGACCTGCTGGATGCCGACAGAACCTTCTCAAAGCTCAGTGAAGAAAAAGGAATGAAGTATGCCTTCCTGGAATATATCGACAGCAATGGCGTATTGCTTCGTCCCAACCAGCCTCCTATTGTGGGTGCCGATGCAGTAGACTTTCTTATCCAGCAAAACGATACAACCTATACATTAAAGTGGGAACCCAAGGATGGATTTGTGGCCAGGTCGGAAGATCTGGGCTACACCTATGGCATTTATGCACTGATGCCTACCAGCAAAGACACGATCATATACGGAACCTATGTAAGCATCTGGAAAAAAGAAGCCGGCGGCAAGTGGAAATTTGTGCTGGATACCGGCAATGAAGGGATCGGCGATATGAAGGATGAGCAATAAAAATGCGGTTGCCAAAATGTTAAATTGATGAATTTTCCACCAGGCCACATCATAAAACAACAACCATAAGCGATATTTCGTTTCTTTGCTTAAACAACCCTTCCATACCGAATGAATAAAAAGATCGCACTCATTACCGGCGGTTATTCCGGTGAAGCAGTTATCTCATACAAAAGCGCCCAATCCATTGAAAAGAATATCGACACCGGTAAATGGGATTGTTATAAAATTGACATCAATCCAAAAGGGTGGAACTATCTTTCTGCCGATGGAAAAACATACCCGGTTGATAAAAATGATTTCAGTATCACCGTTAATGGAAACAAAATAAACTTTGATGCCGTGCTGGTTGGTCTGCACGGTACACCCGGCGAAGATGGTAAACTGCAGGGTTATTTTGATACGCTGAACATTCCCTACACTTCCTGCGATACCGCCACATCGGCGCTTACATTCAATAAACGTTATACCGTGGCCGTTGCTTCCTTTGCCGGAATGCATGTGGCCAGGTCGGTTCATCTTTTTAAACACATACCCGTTACTGCCGGCAGCATACTGCAGGAATTAAAACTGCCTGTTTTTGTAAAACCAAATAACGGCGGAAGCAGCATCGGCATGAGTAAAGTAAAACAGCCCGGAGAGTTGCAGGAGGCATTGGAAAAAGCATTTAAGGAAGACGACCAGGTGCTGGTGGAAGAATTCATCAGCGGACGGGAACTCACCATTGGTGTTTTTAAATCGAAAGGAAAGATAATCACGCTGCCTATTACGGAGATCATCGCTAAAAATGAATTCTTCGATTTTGAAGCCAAGTACGAAGGGGCCAGTGAAGAAATAACCCCGGCAAATGTGGAGGAGTCCATCGCCGAAAAAGTACGAACCGAAGCAAAGAAAGCGTATGCGGTGTTTAACTGCAGCGGCGTGGTGCGTATCGATTTTATTTATAATGAAGAAACCGGGCATCCTTACATGCTGGAGATAAATACCGTACCCGGCCAAAGTGAAGCAAGCATTGTTCCGCAGCAGGTGAGGGCCATGGGCTGGACGCTGATGGAATTTTATTCGGCACTGATCGAAGAATGTTTTAACAAAGACTGAAAACTTAAATAACCAACGTGTTTAAATTCATCACCAATCGCCCTTTTTGGGTAAACCTGCTGGTTGCCATTGGCATTGCATTATTATTTCTCTTTTTATTTCTGAAAATGCTTGGATGGATAACCAAACACGGCGCTTATTTGAAAGTGCCGGCTGTTACCGGAATGAAAACGAACGATGCCGTAAAGCTGCTGGAAAAACAAGGCTTCGATGTGTACATACAGGATTCTGTGTTTACCGACACTGCAGCAAGGGGGATTGTACTGAAGCAATTGCCCGACCCCAATTCTACGGTAAAGATCAACCGTACGGTTTTTATTACGGTGAACCGCATGGTTCCGCCCATGATAGAAATGCCAAGGTTAGAGGGACAAAACCTTGCATTTGCATTAACCTTGCTGGAACGGAATCACCTGAAATTAGCCGACACCATTTTCAAACCCGATTTTATGATCGGTTCGGTACTGGAGCAACAATACAAAGGCGTACGCATCGCCGAGAAAACAAAGATACAATGGGGCAGCGCCATTACCCTGGTGATCGGCGCCGGGTTGGGAAATGAACAAATGCTGGTGCCCGAACTGGTGGGCATGACCTATGCCGATGCAAAAGTGTACCTGGAACAGAACGGTATTGCGCTTGGCGCTACCAGCCCCGAGGGAAAAATCACCGACACGGCTGCTGCCTTTGTATTTAAACAAAGCCCGGAAACAAGAGATACAGAAGGAGCGCCGCAATTCATAAAATCGGGCCAGGTGATGGACCTCTGGATATCGCAGGCAATGAAATATCCGACAGATAGTGTTACTGTAAATAAGAAAAATTAACTGCCATGACCATTATTACTGCCGACGAGGTAAAAGCAAGAATAGATGCCGGCGAAGCATTGTACTTGCTGGATGTACGGGAGCCCGATGAACGTGCCGAGTTCAATATCGGCGGAACGTTCTTACCCCTTGGAAATATCCAGTTGATGCAGACGGATGATATTGACGACTGGAAGAACAACGAAGTGATCTGCTACTGCCGCAGCGGCAACCGAAGTATGCAGGCCTGCCTGATGCTGGAAACATTTGGGTTCACCAACGTAAAGAATTTACAGGGCGGAATGAATGGGTGGAGGGAAAAGTACACGTAAAGCCGATACCAGATACCGGATACAAGATACTGGTATGAGTAAACATATTTAAACAGTACTTTCAATGGCAGGGGCTATCCAGTATCCTGCATCTCGTATTCAGCATCAGAATTTCAAATTCACCCCCACCATAAAATTCAACTCCGCCATGGGAAAATAATAATTCTCTGTGGTCAGCTGTCCGCCATAGATATAACTGAAGCTGTACCCATTGGGCTCGTATTTTTTATTGAACACATTGTTCAGTTGAAAAATGATACTTGCTGCTTTTACAATTTTGGTTTCAATTAAATAACTCATCCGGATGTCTTGTAAATAATAAGCGTCCAGGCTCCTGGATCTTTGCGATGTGTTGTCGAGATACTGGCGCCCCACGTATTTGCTTATCAAACTTATTTCCCCGTTTTTCACCGGAATAAAGTTGATGACTGCCCCACCTACAACAGATGGAGAGAACGATATGTCTGTTTTGGAATAGAATTTTGTTTGCTGCCCGCCATTGTCATAATCATCGAGGTATTCGGTGAAATTCTTTATTTTGTTTTCACTGAAGCTGATATTGGCAGCCGCATTCATCCATTTGCTGATGATCGTTTTGCCCTGCAGTTCTATACCGGCCCGGTAACTTTTGGGGATATTGGTCCGGGAATAAGCGCCCACATCATTGATCTTTCCGGTTAATACCAGCTGGTTTTTGTACAGCATATAATACAGGTTAACTCCAAAAGAGCAGCGGGCCGATCTTCTTTCAAAGCCCAGTTCCACATCCTGCAGGCGTTCTGCCTTTGGTTGCTGGGTATTGCCTGCTTCAAAATCATCCCGGTTGGGTTCCTTGTTCGCCAGTGCATAAGAAAGATAAGCCTGCCAGTTTTTCGCTGAATAAGTAATACCTGCTTTTGGATTAAGGAATGTATAATGCTGATCGGTCTCCAGCGTTGGATTGTCCCTGAATCCATTTATGCGGTAATCGATATTGCGTACCTGCACATCAACAAAGCTTTGCCAGTTCTTATTCAGCTGCTGCGTCCACTTGCTGTAAAGAGAAAGATCTTTTTTATAAGCGGTGAGGTTGTACCAGCGGTAGTTGGCCGGCACCGCTGCCTGAACGGCCGCCCATTTTATTTCTCCGTAGTGTTTGCCGTCGTACGCATTGTATCCTCCGCCAAAAACCAACTGTGTTTTTTTCTTTTGATACTGCAGGGAAAAAATGGTTCCGTAAAAATAATTGTCTAACCACAGTTTTCTGACGAGATCAGTGCTTGTAATGGTATTGGTGCCGTCAAAGTAATCGGGCAGGCCATAATCTGCCAAGTCCCGGTCGGCTTTGTACTGTTCATAAAACCCTTTTCCCCTGGTTAAAAAAACAGCCAGGTTTCCCTTCCAGTAATTATTGAATTTGTGGTTGTAAAAAAGCTGGTAATGGGTTTGAACATAGTTGTCGGTCTCGTTATCATACGGATCGCCGGGTCTTTCGGTGCCGCTGGGATTGTATGTTCGGTTGGTTGCCAATAAATTTTCAGCCACACCATTCCATGCCTGGTAGGTTTTTTCTTTACCGGAAAAAATATTCAGCCGCAATGAATTCTTATCATCTGCATAGGCCGTACTCAGGTAAAACGACTTCAGGTTCGACCTGGCCCGGTCGATATACCCATCGCTGCGTATGCTGCTCAGCCTGCCGTCAATGGTAAAGTGTTTGCCCAGCAACCCGCTGCCGAACTGGATATTGTTCTTATGTGTATTGAAGGAACCAACACTGTTATTGGTGGCTGCATAAAATGTTTTGTTTAATTCATTGGTGGAAAGATTGATACTGGCGCCAAAGGCCCCGGCCCCGTTGGAAGAAGTACCCACGCCCCGTTGTACCTGTATGCTCCCTGCCGAGGATGCAAAGTCGGGAAGGTCAACAAAGAATGTTCCCTGGCTCTCCGCATCATTATATGGAATGCCGTTGAGTGTAACATTGATCCGGGAGGCGTCGGTGCCACGTATGCGTATGCCGGTGTATCCAACGCCATTGCCAGCATCGGAGTTTACCACTACCGAAGGGGTTTGGTTGAGTAAAAAAGGAAGGTCTTGCCCCAGGTTGATCTTTTCGATCTCCTTTTTGGTAAGATCGGTCTTTGCAAAAGGCGCTTTATCTCCTGCCCGTATGGCCTGTATCTCTACCGGCTGCATTAGGGTGGTATCGTTGAATTTTTTCTCTTTTTGTGCAAACAGCACGTGGCCGGCAAATAATAATGCCGTGATAAAGAATAATTTCTTCATTGGTAAAAATTTGGCCGTGGCCGGGAAAGATGGGATCGTAGCAGTGGGCCATCCCGGCGGAAACGGAATGGCTTTCTCCCTTCGCAGGCATTATCCTGTTCAGGTTATACGGGTATCATCTCAGCCTTCCCTGTTATGTTGCATTTATCGAAACATATCAGGGAAAGCACCCCGGAAATTCAGGCGGTTAATAAGAACTGTTGAATACAAAGGTAGTGGAGTTTTACAATTTTTTCATCTTCCTGTAACAAATGGTAATTCCTGTTCGTATAATCAAAAGTTATAGCCATGAATCGTCCTTGCTGAAGCGACCAGGCCACCCCCGGTCCGGTTGCTTTAGTCCGGAAGTTTCATCTTACCATTAAAAACAAAAACAAAAAAGATGAAAAAACTATTTCTTTCCCTCGTTTGCCTTCTTTCCCTGGCGGCTTTTGCCCAGGACAGCAAAACCATTGCAGATCCCAATGCAACCGTTCGTACGTTAAACGGGTCCTTTACTGCCATCTCTGTTTCCAGTGGTGTAGACCTGTACATTACCCAGGGCAATGAAGAATCTTTAGCAGTAAGCGCTTCTGATGAAAAATACATGAGCCGCTTTAAAACAGAAGTGGTGAACGGTACGTTAAAAATATATTACGATAACAACGGCGTTAGCTGGACAAACCACGACAACCGTAAACTGAAAGCCTATGTTTCTTTTAAAACCCTGCAAAAACTTCATGGATCTGCCGGCTCATCGGTAATCCTTAAAGGGGGAATGACGGCGGAGGACCTTGATATGAAATTCAGCAGCGGTTCCGAATTTGAAGGACAGGTAAATGCAAAACAGCTTACCATTGACCAGAACAGCGGTTCGGAGATCAATATCACCGGCAAGGCTGATAAACTGGTGATTGAAGTAAGCAGCGGCGCCAGTTTTAAGGGATACGATATGACGGTTGATTTTTGCGATGCGCAGGCCAGCAGCGGAGGTGATGTAAAGATCACCATCAACAAAGAACTGAGCGCAAAGGCAACAAGTGGCGGCGGCATCCGTTACAAAGGAGCCGGTCTCATCCGCGACATCAATATCAACAGCGGCGGTATTGTTAAAAAAGCATAACCCATAAAGCATACCAATATGAAGAATATATTAATATCCCTGTTTGTACTGGCATCGGCCTTTACAGGAAGCGCCCAGAATACACTGGTGGTTGATCCCAATGCATCGGTACGAACCGTGAGCGGCGATTTTAAAGCCATCAAGGTTTCCGGCGGCATCGACCTTTATCTTTCACAGGCAAGCGATGTTGCTATTGCGGTAAGCGCTTCGGAAGACAGGTTCAAAGAAAACATAAAGACCGTGATCGACAATGGTACGCTCCGCATTTTTTATGACGATGGCAATAAGAACTGGAACATGAAGGACAGGAAACTGAAAGTGTATGTTTCATTCAAGTCGTTGGAAAAACTAAATGCTTCCGGCGCCTGCGATGTGCTGGTTACGGGCAGCATTGAATCTCCTTCATTGAATATGGAATTATCCGGCGCCAGTGATTTCAAAGGTGCCGTAAAAGTGAACAGCCTTAAGCTTGAGCTCAGCGGTGCATCGGATGTACGCATATCGGGCACGGCCAGCACCGTGGATATAGAAAGCAGCGGCGCCAGCGATGTAAAAGGATACGAACTGGTGACGGATGTATGCAATGCAAAAGCTTCTGGTGCTTCGGATATAAATATCACCGTGAACAAAGAGATAAGTGCCAGTGCCAGCGGCGCCAGCGATATTTATTTTAAAGGAGAGGCATTGATACGGGATGTGCACAGCAGCGGGGCAAGTACGGTTTCGAGGAAAAAAAGTTGACAAATCCAGGTTAATCCGTTAATTGGTTTAAACGTTAATTTGTAAGAACAGCCACGAATTAACCAGTTAACGGATTAACGTTTTTACGGAGTAACGTTTTACTTCCCGAACGCCCATATCAAAAACCCCGGCAACTGTTTACTCCACGATTGATAATCATGTTTACCGTTGGCATCTTCATTTAGTGTGATATCATCCGGCAGGCAAACATTTTTATTTTTGATCAGTTCAATAAGGTCTTTGGTATCGTCCACCACATCAATGATGCCGTCTTTATCCCGGTCGCCTGCTTCTTCTTTATCGCCCGCATAGAACCAGTATTTCAATCCCGGTTTTTTTCTTGATGCATTTAATTTGGTTAAGATGATGCGGTTCTTTTCATCAGAATAATCCGCCGCCTTATCATCCTTATCCCGCCACCAGAACGAGCCGGAGAAAACACCCACTTTATCTACCTTGTCGGCCCGGTTCCAGGCAATATCAAATGCAGAAAGGCCGCCCATGGAACATCCGGCGATCACCACCGATCTGAATTTGCGTACGGTTGCTTTCTTCTTTGCATAGGGATATAGTTCATTATTGATGAATGCATCATAGTATGCAGCTTTATCACCCCGTTTCATAAAATCGGGGTATTCGGCCACGCCGTATTCCTTCATCCGGTCGCCGGCATGAATGCCCACCACCAGCAGGGGTTTTATCAGCCCTTTTCGGTAAAGGCTGTCAACGATATCTCTTATCCTGAACTGTCCCATATCCTGCCCGTCGTTGAGTAACAGCAGGTTCAGTTCGTTCTTATCATCGGGCATGGGTGTGCTGATGATGGTGAGTTTTACCTGCCGCTGCAGGTGTCGGCTGTACAGTTCATCATCCTGCTGTTTTATTTTGCTTTTGCAGGAAGCCGTTAAAAGCAGGAGCAGCAGGGCGGTTGATAAATGGGATGGTTTTCTTAGCATACTCAAATCTACAAATCAAAGTTTATTATTTGGGAGCGAAGGCTCAAAAGCCTATCTTTGCGCCGCGAAGTAGAGCAGCGGTAGCTCGTCGGGCTCATAACCCGAAGGTCACTGGTTCGATCCCAGTCTTCGCAACTAAATCTAAGGCTCTGAGTTAGAGCCTTTTTTTGATTAATTAAGGCACAGTTCTTTAATTTAAGTTTTTTCGATGTTTACTGTTTATGTTCTTTATAGCAAGAACTGCAATAAGATCTATGTTGGGTTCACATCTGATTTGGAACAACGGTTACTTTCTCATAATGAATTAAGTAAGAAAGGTTGGACAATTAGATTCAGGCCCTGGCAATTGATTTATAAGGAGGAATATTCTCTAAAATCAAAAGCTATGAAAAGAGAAAAGGAACTTAAAACAGCAGCAGGAAGAGACTTTATCTGGTCTATAATTAAAGCGATGTAATGTGGCTCATATCCGCCAGCCGGCGGACACTGGTTCGATCCCAGTCTTCGCAACTAAATCTAAGGCTCTGAGTTAGAGCCTTTTTTATTCTTAGTAGCCTTTATACTAATGAATCTGACTATCTCCTCCATTCTTAGTGCATGTTTGTGATATTCAGATTTTATAAACTGAACACAAATAATGAAATCAGGTTTTGTAAACATTTTCGGCAAGCCCAACGCAGGTAAAAGCACTTTGCTGAATGCCCTGGTGGGAGAAAAGATGGCCATCGTATCGCACAAAGTGCAAACAACGAGGCATCGCATAAAAGCCATCCTCACCGAAAAAGACTACCAGATTATTTTTTCCGATACGCCCGGTATCATAGAGCCCAAATACAAACTCCACGAAAAAATGATGGAAGCGGTACGGGGCAGCCTGGAAGATGCGGATGTGGCATTACTGATCACCGACGTAAGGGAGAATACCGATGAAAGCAATGCGATTTTCGCCGCACTGAAACTGAAAGCGCCGGCCATTGTTATTTTGAACAAGGCCGATACGGTGAACAACGAACAACTGAAATCAACCGCAAAATTCTTTGAACAACAGCCTTACTGTAAAGAAGTGGTGGCGGTTTCGGCGCTGAAAAAAACAGGCATCGATGAATTACTGAAACGCATTCTTCATTTCCTGCCCGAAGGCGCTCCTTTTTACGAAGGCGACGATATGAGTGATATGCCCACCAAATTTTTTGTGGGAGAAATGATACGGGAGAAAATATTTTTGCTGTACGGCGATGAGATCCCTTACCATACCACCGTACTGATACAGGAGTTCAAAGAAAAAACTACATTGATAAAGATCGCCGCCGATATCATTGTGCAGCGGGAAACACAAAAGGGCATTGTACTCGGCGAAGGCGGCAGTATGATCAAACGCCTGGGCACCGATGCCAGGAAAGACATAGAGGAATTTTTAAGCCGCAAAGTGTTTTTAGAATTATTTGTAAAAGTAAAACCCAGGTGGCGGGATAACGAGATGCAGCTGAAGGAGTACGGATACTAGTTCATCGATCATAGTTAATAGTTCATGGCATGCGTTATAAGTTAATGTACCTTCCATGAACTATGAACCATTAACCATTAACAGGATTATGAGTTTCACATTAGCAATAACAGGCCGCCCCAATGTGGGCAAGAGTACCTTCTTTAACCGCTTGCTGGAACAGCGCAAGGCCATTGTGGATGATATAAGCGGCGTAACAAGAGACAGGCAGTACGGCGTGGCCGAGTGGGCAGGAAAGACCTTTAATGTAATTGATACCGGTGGTTTTGTGGCCGGCAGCAACGACGTGTTTGAACGGGAGATACGCAAGCAGGTGGTGATTGCCATTGAAGAAGCCAATGCCATCATCTTTATGGTGGATGCAGCAACAGGCATCACAGAGCTGGATAATGCCATGGCCGACCTGTTGCGCCGCAGTACCAAGCCCGTTTTTTTAGTGGTGAATAAAGTAGACAATAACGAACGTCTTTTAGAAGCCAGTGAATTTTACAGTCTTGGTTTTGAGCAAATCTTTTTCATCTCTTCCATCAGCGGCAGCGGCACCGGCGAGATACTGGATGCGGTTACTGCCCTGATCAGTGAAGAGGATTCGGCCGGTACACAGGAAGAAGGTCTTCCCAAATTTGCCATCATTGGTCAGCCCAATGTGGGTAAGTCGTCGTTACTGAATGCACTCATCGGGCAGGAGCGTACCATTGTTAGCGATATTGCCGGAACAACAAGGGATACCATTCACACCCACTACAACTTATTCAATAAAGAATTCATACTGATAGATACGGCAGGCATCCGCCGCAAGGCAAAAGTGCACGAAGACCTGGAATTTTATTCCGTGATCAGGGCCATCAAAGCCATG
>DAOQRQ010000063.1:0-10522 GCA_035355815.1 Ferruginibacter sp.
AATTTCGTTCCTTTAGGGCGGCATGCCGGGAACACCGGCTGCCGTATTAAAAACGGGTACCCGGATCTAAAAAAATAAACAGAATCAACCATGTCAAACAGCGTAACACTGCACCGGGTCATAAAAGCAACCCCGGAAAAAATTTACCGGGCTTTTACGGAAGCGGGCGCCCTTGCTTACTGGCTTCCGCCTTATGGGTTCTTATGCACCGTTCACCATATTGATGCAAGGGCAGGCGGAACTTATAAAATGTCGTTCACCAATTTTTCTACCGGTAACAGCCATTCCTTTGGCGGTGAATACCTGGAGATCAAGGTGAATGAATTCATAAAACATACCGACCGGTTTGATGACCCCGGCTTGCCAGGGGAAATGATCACGTCCATCTGGCTCACAAAAGTTTCCTGCGGTACCGAACTAAGGATAATGCAGGAGGGCATCCCTTCCGTTATCCCGGCCGAAATGTGTTATTTAGGCTGGCAGGAATCATTGGAAAAACTGGTAAAACTGGTAGAACCGGAAATACCGGATGCATAGTTTCAAAAGAACAATGCTGCAGAACCCAAACGATTAACCACCGGTGGTTAATCGTTAATGCCCCTCCCTGTTAATCTTTTTATAACTTTAATGCAGCCGGTAACGCCGGCTCTCTTTCTGTCGTCTAATAATTAAGGAGGACCCCTGTTATGAAATACATTTTTTACCCGATCTTAAGCCTCATCATTTTAGCAGGCTGCAGCAACAGCAAAAAAAATTACTTAGACCGCAGCGATTCAGACAATGCCCTGTTTGACGCCGTTAAAGCGTTAAAGAAAAAGAGCAGCGATACCGCCGCCGCCAATGCATTGCCCGTATTATACAATTTGTCGCAGCAGCGGCATATGCGTAAGATAAACAGCCTGAAGGAATCCAGGGAACTAAGCCGCTGGGATAAACTCATTGACGAATACAATACGCTGCAGGACATGCACAACGCCATCATTGACGTAAACGCCGCTTACGAAAAAGTAACCCCTGCCAATTACCAGCAAACCATTTACGACCTTAAGCAGCAGGCCGCCGAAGACTATTATAATGAAGGCGGCAGCTATTTAAGTCTTGCCGGCAGGGATAACGCAAAAAAGGCTTACAACTATTATAAAAAGGCCGATAAGTTTGTTGCCAACTATAAAGACGCCAAAGAAAAAATGGACCAGGCTTACCAGAATGCCATTGTGAATGTGCAGGTAAACCCCGTACAGGATAATTCCTTTTTCTTCAACAGCAGCTGGGGCAATTACGGCTATAACTACAGCAACGAGTATTTTCAGCAAACCCTGGTGAGGGAACTGAAGAACAGCAACCGCTACCCCGCCCGTTTTTATACCGACTGGGAAGCCCGGCGGGATAATGTGCAGCCCGACTGGGTGGTTGATCTTAACCTGCGCAACATGAACATCCCTTACCCGCAGAGCTATCGCTACAGCCGCAACGCCAGCAAACAGGTGGAAACCGGCAGGGATACCAGCGGCAAACCTGTTTATCAAACCGTATATGCAACGGTGAACATAACCCGCCAGTCCTTCAATGCCCGTGGTGAAATGGAAGTAACCATCAACGATGTAACCAGCGGCAAACTTCTTAGCCGCAACAGCTACCGGGAAGAGTATAACTGGCAGGAAGAATACGCCACCTATTCCGGCGACAGCAGGGCCCTTGGCGCCAACGACTGGGCCCTTATAAACAATAACCGCTACAACGAACCCCGTAAGGAAGAAGTGCTGAATGAACTATACCGTAAGATCTATCCGCAGGTGAAGAACCGGATCATTTATGCGGTGGATTGGTAAATTTTATAAAACACAATTACTTATTTACCCTTGCAAATAAATGCAAGGGTTTTTATTTCTCTTTCTTTTTGCCTTGAAGCAATTCTTCGGCTACGCTCAGAAGAAACAAAAAGATCAAGGACAAGATCAGTTTTAAAAAACAGCAAAGGTGGGTATGCATTGAATTAAAATCCGTTCTTGGTTTATTGGAGCGACTGACCCTAAGAGTAGAATTACCAATGTACAAGCCACAGTAGCACTGAAGCTTAATCAGGGAACCAACCCACAATCGGGATGTAATCGATTGTGGGGCTCCTCCTGAGCAGAGTCGAAGGATTTGTTTCTTTTTTGGAGAAGCAAAAAAGAAAAAGAACAAACCAGTAGAAGCTCTTTTCAATTCAGCCATTCACACTGAAAAAATTATAGTATTCCAAATCCATGAAATATTAATTTTACGTAAATGGCCCATCATGGAAAGAAAGATATACAACCCCATTCAAAAAGACTATGTAACTTTTTTAAAAACACATGCCGATACCAACGGCGAATGCACCCTGGTGGAAGTGGAACTGGCTGATGGCGGCGGCGTTGGACTGCACTACCACAAAACCTACAGCGAAAAATTTGATTGCCTGGAAGGAGAGGTACAGGTTCAGTTAGGCAAAACAATGCACACATTAAAGCCCGGCCAATCGGCAACGGCAGCGCCCAACATCAATCATTTATTCCGAAACAGGAGCGGCGGGCCCTGTAAATTTTTAGTGGAACTAAGGCCTGCCAGCCGTGGGTTTGAACAAAGCCTGCAAATTGGTTACGGCCTGGCCAGCGATGGGTTGTGCAAACCAAATGGTTTTCCGAAAGATAAACTGGCCCTGGCATGGTTATTCGATATCAGCGAAAGCAATCTTCCCGGCTGGATGAGTATGTTTGAATTCATCTTACGCAAACAGGCAAAGAAAGCGAGAGAGAAAGGGGTGGATAAGAGGCTGATGGAAAAGTATGTAAAATTTTGATTTGATGATGTGCCAATGTGCTGATGAGGGCCTGATGGCACAGTGTTCCCATAATCAGCAAATCAGCAAATTGGCACATCTGTACATTACCTAGCTGAATATAGTATACACAACCCAGCTCATCAGATACGCCAGCCCCGTCATGTAAATGAATTGTATGATGGGCCATTTCCAGCTGCGGGTTTCTCTTTTTACCACCGCCAGCGTACTCATGCATTGCATGGCCAGCACATAAAAGATAAGCAGCGATAAGCCGGTTGCCAGGTTGTATACTTTAGTTCCGTCGGGCCTTACGGCAGCAGCCATTTTCTGGCGAAGGGTGTTGTCGTTCTCATCGGCTCCTTCTCCCACACTGTATAAGGTTGCCATGGTACCTACAAAAACTTCCCGTGCTGCAAAAGATGTTATTAAAGCGATGCCGATCTTCCAGTCGTAACCCAGCGGACGTATGGCGGGCTCAATGGCCTTACCCAATGTTCCGGCATAAGAGCTTTGCAACAGTTCTGTTTTGCGTTGTTTGTTCAACTCCGTTTCCTGCTGCGGGTTTTCTTTTACCAGTTGATCATACTTTGCTGTAACAGTTGCCATTTTTTCTTTGGGCCCATAGGTACTCAGCGCCCACAACAAAAGACTGATCATCATGATCACTTTTCCGGCATCAAACACAAATATCTTTGCCTTTTCGATCATGGTGGTTACTGCATTCTTCCAGCGGGGCGCCCGGTAGGTAGGCAGCTCCAGGATAAAAAAACTGCGTTCGGTGCTTTTAATGAACCACTTCATCACCCAGGCAACCAGCAGGGCCATTACGGTTCCCATTAAATACAATCCCATCATCACCAGCCCCTGTAAACTTAAAAACCCAAAATATACTTTTGAAGGGATCACCAGTGCAATTAAAATAGTGTACACCGGTAGCCGGGCGCTGCAGCTCATCAATGGAGTGATCATGATGGTAAGCAGCCGTTCTTTGCTGTTCTCAATATTTCTTGCACTCATGATGGCGGGAACAGCACAGGCAAAACCACTGATCATCGGCATCACACTCTTGCCGTTCAGTCCAACCTTGCGCATGAGCTTATCGGTAAGAAAACTGATACGGGCCATATAGCCGGTGTCTTCCAGTACCGTTATCAATCCAAACAATATCATGATCTGCGGTACAAAAACAAGGATGCCGCTGAGGCCGGCTACTACGCCGTTTATAAGCAGGTCGCTCCACAATGCCTGTGGTAAATGATCGCCCAGCCATCCGCCCAGCTGGCCAAACACCCACTCAATACCATCCATGGGATACTTGGCTACCCAAAACACACTTTGAAAAAGAAGGAACAGCACCGCCAGCAAAATAATATAACCCCATCGGCGATGTAATAAAAGATCATCGAGCCGTTCGTTGAACAGGGCTTTTTGTAACGGATCCGCTTCCACCACCGTTTGCTGCATGATGTGCTTGATGCGGCCATAACGCTGCATGATCTCTTCGGCCTGTGTTTTGGTGGGATTGAATTTGTTGTTGATCCCGATCATTTCGATCGTTTCCTGAACGCCTTCATCCAGTAAAAAATATTCGTGGTTGATCAGGTAATGAACGGCTTTATAATTACTGAAGTGGGGGTATAGCTGCTTAACAGCGTCAATGGCTTTTTCTGCCAGGGCATTGGTATCAATAAAATCACGGGCGGGTGGCTGGTAACGGTTCTCTGCAGATTGTTCAATTACTTTTTTCAGTTGTTCGATCCCCTTGTTCTTCCTGGGGTTCACCGGAACCACCGGAACACCCAGTTCTCTTTCGAGCCCGGGAATATCTATCTGTGTTCCTTTTTTCTTGGCAAGGTCCATCATGGTAAGCGCCACCACCACGGGAATGCCCAGGTCGATGATCTGTGAACAGAACAGAAGGTTACGTTTTAAATTACTGGCATCGGCCACCAGCAAAACCATGTCGGGCTTTATATCGTTGTCCTGGTCAAGCAGTACCCGGTACGATACCCATTCGTCGCTGCGTTTTGGGTAAAGACTGTAGGTTCCCGGCAGGTCTATCAGGGTTGCGCTAAGCCCGGGACCGATGGTACTGGAGCCGGTCTTTTTATCTACCGTAACGCCGGGGAAATTACCCACCTGCTGCTTCAGCCCGGTAAGGTAATTGAAGAGGGAGCTTTTTCCGCTGTTGGGATTTCCTACTAACGCTATGTTTATATGCTTTGCCAAACGTTGTGCCTGCAAAAATAACGGTAATGCCCCTTTCCCGGTTACGAATTAGGAAAGATGGGGGATGCGATACGGAATAACCCCATAACCACGAAGACGCAAAGGCGCTAAGAAACACAAAGGCCCTTGGTGCAGCTTTGTGACTTAGGGCATTTGTGGTTCAACTTTTATCTGAAAAATCTAACCGGCGTGGGTTTTGTGATTAATTTTTACAACCCTTTTACACATTTAGCCATTCCCTCAGCTACCTTTGTGGCTCTTCACCAAAATATATTGAATGAAACGCATTTTCTGGTTGTTCTTGCTTATTTCCACGGCAGGTTCGGCACAAAAATTAAAGAAAGCAGATAAACAGGTCATCAGCAATCTTCAGTCGCATATCGGTTTCCTGGCAGATGATAAATTAGAAGGAAGAAGAACCGGAAGCGCCGGGGAAAAGTTAGCCTATGAATACATCAGCAAACAGTTTGAAGCAGCGGGACTGATCGCCAAAGGAAATAACGGAACCTATATCCAGGATTTTGAAGTGAACGACGGGAAACAGGTTGATCCCTCCACTTCATTACAGATAAATGCCAGCAACCTTTCTTTAGAAAAAGATTTCTTCCCGCTGGCCTACAGCGCCAGTGCAAAAACAGCCGCTTCTGCAGCCATTGCATTACCCGAAAGCGGAACGGTTTGGTTCTGGAACCTGAAAGAGTTACTGGAAGAAAACAAAAGCAACCCGCATTTCGACCTGGAAGATGCCATTACCAAAAAACTGAACAATGTGGCTTCTAAAGGAGCAACCGCCTTACTCATTTATAATACTTCTTCCATTAAAGACGACCTGAAGTTTGAACCCAAATCGAAAACAGAAAAGGCAAAGATCCCTGTTATTTATATCAGTAAAGAAGTAAAAGAAAAATACCTGAAGGATGAAACAGCTTCTTCGGATATAAAACTGGAAGTTTCTATCAGCGAGAAAAAAAGAACCGGGCACAATGTGGTCGGTTATATTGATAACGGCGCTGCTACTACCGTTATACTTGGCGCCCACTACGATCACCTCGGTTACGGCGAAGACCATAATTCTTTATACACCGGCAGCACACCCATGATACACAACGGCGCCGATGACAATGCCAGCGGCACGGCAGCATTGATAGAACTGGGTAAACAATTAAAGAAGTCAAAACTCCGCAATAACAATTACCTGTTTGTTGCTTTTTCGGGAGAAGAGCTGGGCCTTTACGGCAGTAAATATTTTACCGAACATCCGCCCATCGACCTTTCCAAAGCAAACTATATGATCAATATGGATATGGTAGGCAGGCTGAACGACAGTACACACGGCGTTACAATCGGCGGTTACGGCACATCGCCCATGTGGGGACAACAGCTCAGCAGCGCCGATAAATATTTCAAAATAAATTTCGACAGCAGCGGCGTAGGGCCCAGCGACCATACTTCTTTTTACCGTAAAGACATTCCGGTTCTGTTTTTCTTCACCGGTGCCCACAGCGATTACCACAAACCGGGCGACGATGCCGACAAAGTAAATTATACCGGCGAACTGATGCTGATCAGGTATATATATAATGTAGTTGACATTACCGATAAAAAAGGAAAACTGGCTTTTACCAAAACCAGGGAAGCCGCCGCACAGGGAAAAAGGAGTTTTAATGTAAGCCTCGGCATTATGCCCGATTATACCTACAGCGGCGCCGGCGTAAGGGCCGATGGCGTGAGCGAAGGAAAACTGGCACAAAAAGTGGGGATAAAAGCCGGCGATGTGATCACGCAGATCGGCGATCATAAGGTATCCGATGTGCAGGGTTATATGCAGGTGTTAAGTAAGTTCAACAAAGGCGATGCCGCCAAAGTAAAAGTAACAAGGGGAAAAGAAGAACTGGTATTTGATGTGGTATTCTAATTCTGTTCACACATGGCAACGGGGCAAAAACTAAAGATTGACAACGAAGCGCTGGCGGAAGAGTTTTTTGAAGACTCCACCCTGCTGGGTATAGTAGCGCCGATAAAGGATTACCAGTTCAGCTGGCAGCTTAACCAGTTGCTGGGGCTCAGCTTCCGGGTGAACAACGACATAGAGATACAGCTCACCAAAAAGAAACGCAGCTATTTTTTCAGCATTTATGAATACGCCATCCCTTCCATTTCATTATGGCATTATTTATACAACAATCAATACGATGGGGAATACCTGTTGCCGGAATTCAAGCACCTTGATTTTTTGTGGTTGATAAAGGGCGACCCGGTAAGCGCCGAAGATCTGAAAATACTTATACAGGGCATCCGCACCATACCCGGTGTGCAGCTGGTAACCGAAATGACCAATGAAAAGATAAAGAACAAGCAGCACCTGATCTTTTAAATTAAAAATTGGTAATTAAGAATTAAGAATTTTTTCATTGCACAGAGATCTGCCTGGTACCATTAGTAAAATAGTCTGCGGCGTATTCATTTTTAATTCTTAATTTTTAATTCTTAATTGAGTTCTATGTGGAAAGAAGAAAACAACGCCCTCTATAAAAAATTCGAATTCAAAAATTTTTCAGAAGCCTTTGCCTTTATGACAAGGGTGGCTATTGAAGCCGAGAAGATGAACCATCATCCGTTGTGGACCAATGTATATAATAAAGTAGAGCTCTGGCTGAACACACACGATGCCGGGGATGTTGTAACCGAAAAAGATCACAAACTGGCTGCAAAAATAGATACGCTTATTTCCTGAGCGATCTCTATTTGGGCATTCTTATTTCTTTCAGCGTAATGGCGAAC
Organism: Ferruginibacter sp.; assembly: GCA_035355815.1. Classification (GTDB taxonomy): domain Bacteria; phylum Bacteroidota; class Bacteroidia; order Chitinophagales; family Chitinophagaceae; genus Ferruginibacter. Next base: position 7,814 of record DAOQRQ010000063.1, read on the forward strand.
GTAGCGTTTTTCATCCGCAGGATGACAGGCATTTTTACCGAATTATAGAAAGAGATGAACTCATCTGTCTTTATTGGATTTCCATCAGCATTGAATTCTTTAGCTATCTCTTCTTCAATTGTTTCCTTCTGGGCATCCAGCAATATCTTTACTACCTTACTCTCGCCCGTAAGGCCCATTTTTTTAGGCGCCTCTCCTTGATTTATACTCAGCATGGCAGCCGATTTCCTGAGATTTGTATACGTAGCTTTACTCAGCCACACACTGATGGTGTTGTCATCCAGGGTAACGTCTCCCGGTGTGAACATGTTATGCATTGTAGTAGCCGAAGCCATTGCTGTTGCTGTATGTGTTATACTTCCTTTCATACTGGCAGGCTCGGTCATTTCCCAATCAAACGTTACTGCCGGGGCAACTGTTTTTACTTTAACCATAAAATAATACTGCTGTTCGCCGGATTGAACAAGGTATACCAACTGGGTACCTGGTTTTATCAGCGTCACCAGGTTTACCTGTGAAAAACAAAAACTATACAGTGCCAGTAAAACAAGTAGAAGGAAAGGTTTTTTCATGTTGTTTTTTTTATACAATTTACAATTTATGTCACAAACCGGTCTTTACGGTAATTAGTTTTTCGCCGGGATCTGTAAACCGGCCGATGGGTTCCGAAAAATCCCCAGGTGCATTTGCCTTCAGCAACGCCTGCACTTTGTTAACAGCGCTTTCTTCTACGGCTATCAATAGCCCGCCATTCGTTTGCGGATCGGGTAAAAGATTAAAGGCTTCCATTATGTTCACGCCTTTTTCAAATCCTGTTTTAGCGCTGTAGCTGTTCCAGTTGCGGTAAGTGGCGTCGGGTACAATGCGCTGACTTAAATATTCCTTCACGCCTTCGGCCACCGGCAATGCATTATAATATATTTCGGCGGAGAGGCCGCTGCCTTCTGCCATTTCAACCAGGTGGCCAAGCAATCCAAAGCCGGTTACATCTGTCATGGCTGTTACGCCTTCTATCTTTCCCAGCGCTTCGCCGATCTTATTCAATGCCGTCATTTGACCGATCATCACCGGCAAATGTTCTTCTTTTAATGAGCCTCTTTTTTGTGCTGTAGACAGAACGCCCACGCCAAGCGGTTTGGTTATAAATAACATGTTTCCTTCTTTTGCCGTGTTGTTCTTCTTCAGGTTCTTTATATCCACCAGGCCATTCACCGAAAGTCCGAAGATGGGTTCGGCAGAATCAATGCTGTGCCCGCCGGCCAGCGGTATGCCTGCTTCTTCACATATCTTTCGGCTTCCTTCCAAAACCTGTTGAGCCAATGCTGCAGGCAGTTTTTCAACCGGCCATCCCAGGATGGCAATGGCTAAAACGGGTTTACCGCCCATGGCATATACATCGCTGATGGCATTGGCCGAAGCGATCCTTCCAAAATCAAAGGCATCGTCTGTAATAGGCATAAAAAAATCGGTGGTGGATATCAGTGCGGTACCGTTGCCAAGATCATACACAGCTGCGTCGTCTTTGCTGCTGTTGCCAACCAATAAATTTTTTATGGAAGGAGAAGTACTGTTACTCTTTAAAATTTCATCCAGCACCTGGGGCGCTATCTTGCACCCGCAACCGGCGCCCCGTGAGTATTGCGTAAGCCGTATTGGTTCCTCGTTCATTGCATTACCTGTTTAGCCAAAGTTACTGTATCTTACTGCAAAGCTTGCGGATGGCTACTTATAAAACACCGGGTGTATATATTGAGGAGACCCGGAAATTTCCCCATTCTTTTGCAAAGGAACCCACTTCGGTTGTTGCTTTCATCGGGTATACAACCATTACTGCTGATAATGAAGGGAACAGTATCCTGCTGTCTTCAAAACGGATCAGGTCATGGAATGATTTTGTTGCAGTGTTCGGATACCATTCTTCTTCAAAATACCTGCCGGATGCGGTATCTCTTTTTTATACAAACGGAGGCGGTGATTGTTATATCATAAGTGTGGGTGCTGTAAATGAGCCCGTCTCTCTTTCTTCACTTGTTAATGGATTGAACAAGAGTAAAGAAATCAAGGTTCAGCTGATCGTAATTCCTGACGCCTGTTTATTGCCTTCGCAGGATTTTTACGATCTGCAAAAGCAAACGCTTGCATCCTGTAATGCCTTACAGGATCGTTTCGCCATCATCGACACACAGCAACCCGCTGCCGGTACCGCTAATGACAGTTCGTTGTTCAGGGCTGGTATCGGTAACGATGATCTTAAATGGGGCGCCGCTTATTATCCATGGTTGGTGCTTGCCGATGGACGGCCTGTTCCGCCTTCCGGAGCTATTGCAGGTATATATACCATGGTTGACAATAATCGTGGGGTGTGGAAGGCTCCGGCCAATGTTTCTTTATCCGGCGCTGCAGACCTGACCGTACATATAAACAATGATCAGCAAAACGATCTTACGATTCCGATCGATGGTAAGGCAATAAATGCGATCAGGGTGTTTGCCGGTAAAGGGCTGCTGGTATGGGGAGCAAGAACGCTTGATGGCAACAGCCAGGACTGGAGATACCTCAACGTTCGCCGCACCATAACGATGATCGAAAACAGTATTAAGAACAGCAGTTCCTGGGTAGTGTTTGAACCGAATGACGCCAAAACCTGGATACTACTGAGGGCAATAATAGAAAACTTTCTCACCCTGTTATGGCGGGAAGGCGCTTTAG
>DAOQRQ010000064.1:0-10469 GCA_035355815.1 Ferruginibacter sp.
AAAGCCAGGCAATGGATGCATAAGCAATCTTCAAATTTCGATTCCACATATATCCTTTCTTCGGCAGATAACCGAATGGCGCTGCACTGGCATTGGGTAATACTGCCTGCCTTGCATTCAAAAGCCCGGTTGCAACGCGGACATTTTTTTTCTTCGTGCCTGCACATGTGGAATTATTTTTAATGTTGAAGAAGATGCGGCATGCATCTTCTTCAACACCTGGTTTTAGTTATTAAAGACTGAGACCGATGCCCGCCATGAAATTAAACCGGCGGCTGTTGTATCCCCTCACTTCTGCATATTTTTCACCGGTGATATTCTTCAGGTCAACAAATACTTTTGCATTTTTTGAAATGGTATAGGTTGAATACAGGTTCCAGGTATAATAGGCAGGCATCTCAACCGGCGCCGACATATAAACAGATTCGTAACGCCGGCTTATACTTTGAATACCGGTGTTCAGGTACCAGTTTTTAGTGATGGCAATTCCCAGGTTAAGGTTGATCGTTTGCCTGGGGCGGCGGTAAAGGTTAAAATAAGTTGTGTCTTTTGTACCGGACTTTGTTTCAATTTTTCCATCCAGGTTCACATAGTTGGCTGTAAGGTCCACCTTTCCAAAATTAACACTGGCTTCCAGTTCAAGCCCCCTGTCCTTCTGCTTATCGGCATTTATATAATAGCTGGCATAAGTGGGTGCACCGGCGCTGTAAAAAATAATATTATCCTGAATGTTCCGGCTGAAATAAACGGCCCGCAGGTTCACATGGTCTTTATAATACTGGATACCTCCTTCTATGCTCATTGATCTTTCCGGCTTCAGTTCTTTATCCGGGTTGCGGTATTCTGAATATACCTGGTAAAGCGAAGGCGCTTTAAAGCCCGAACTGATATTTCCAAAGATCTTGAAGCAGTTCTTTATCACATAAGACGGGTTGAATGAGAATGTAAACACATCGCCGTACTTATTGAAATTATTATACCGTCCGCCGATCTCCACATTAAAACCGGAGATATCTTTTACAACCAACGATGCATAGGCGCCAAACTGGTTCACTTTTGCACTGTCGTCGCTTAATGGCGTAGAGCTATAAGGACCAAAAGCGCTTACGGAAAAATAATCCTGGTCGGTAAGCTGGTTGCGGTAATCCATGCCAACCAGTACATCCATACTTTTGGTAACAGCAATATTGCTGTACAACTCTGCAAAATGCGATTTGCCCGTGTACGCTCCTTTACTGTAATAAGAGAACCCTCCCCTGCTGGCAGAATCGTCGAGGTATGTTCGTTTGCTGGTATTATAATTATAATTGAAATGCAGGATGCTTTTACCGATCGTAAGATCGGCTCCAATACCTGCCAGTACATTTTTTGTAGTGATGGTATAATCTGCATCGTCGGTGAACAGCCCTGCATCGCCATCTGTTTTGTAATCGCTTAATTGTGTATTGGCCCGGATGGAGATCTTATTCCCGATCTTTTGTCCAACCGATGCTTTGAATACGTTTTCACCAATACCGTCTTTATCAAAGTTCTTGTTGCCGGCCTGGTCTTCGGCGGCAGAGAATCCTTTGCTGGAAAGCCGGCTGTATTGCAGGGTATAACTGGTTTGCCTGATGGTGCCGTTCACGCCTGCAGCCGCTTTAAATGTGTTATACGATCCGGCGGCGAGGTTCAGGCCGGCGTTGAGTTTTTTAGGGCCGGCTTTTTTGCTGATGATATTGATCACGGCAGCAATGGCGTCGCTTCCGTATAAAGTAGACTGGCTGCCTTTTAATATCTCCACCCGTTCCACCTGGTCGATGGAGATGAAATTAAGATCAAAGGCGCCGCTGATCCCTGAGGCATCGTACACCGGTATGCCGTCGAGCAGGATCAGTGTTTTACCGGCGGCGGCGCCCCGAACATATACATCCTGGTTGGTGCCCAATGTATTGGTATTGCCGTTTACAATGATGCCTGCCTGGGTGTTCAATACTTCACCCAGCGTTTTCCCGTTGTTGCGTTCCAGCTGTTCTTTTGAGATCACCGTAACTACTTTACCCGTGAGGGCTTGTTTGATAGGGAACCTGGTAGCGGTTACCACCAGTTCATTTAATTTTTTTGCACTGTCTGTTTGTGCCGATAAGGAACTGCTGAATAAAACAGCAGCCGCAATAAAAATTTTCTTTTTCATTGTTTGAAAAATTTTTTTGTGACTGCTTCCTGGAAATTGTGTTTGGTGGGGACACCAACCACGGCGTAAAGAGATATAAAAGCCGTTAAGCCGTTACATTTCCTGCCTTTCACCCGAAAGCGTTGAATGATTGTTGATGGACCGGGCAGGTCTTCTGGCTTAGGCTTTACCTTCCCATTCCGCCTGAGGCGGAACAGTGGTTTGAAGAATTTTACTCCTTATAGTCCCTTCTTTGAAGGGGTTTAGGGAGGCCTTTACAGCTACGGGGATAGCTCCCGAATTGAACGGGATTCCCTTTTAATCCCGGTTTGAAATCGGGAACCTGATCCGCTGCAAATGTAATGGGGAATAGAATTTCATTTTAAAAAATTATTCAGCGAATGTGGAGAAGTAAAAGAGCCGCTGCAATTGCAGCGGCTCTTAACCTTATTTGAAGCGGGTTTATTCTTCCGTTTTCCGGCATTCGCCAACAATAGTATGAAAAGCATCATGGGCTTCGGTAATATACTTCATCAGTATTTCATTGGAAACTTTTCCGTCTACGGCCTGTTTAACGGCCGTGCACTTGATAACCAGCTTTTCCAGTGCTGCTTTTGTTTCTGCCGGTTTAAAATCAACCGGAATGGGCGATGCCTGCCAGTTTTTAGCTGCCATCAGCAAACTGTCGGCCTTTTGTTTAAGTGGCAGAAAGTTGCCTTCTTCGGCCGGATGGAAGCTGGAAGACATAAATCCATGAAAGGTTTTCAATTCCTTCCAAACGGGTTTATTATTCTGGGCATATACAGCCGGGATAAAGGCCAGCAAAAAAATGGCCAGCCATAAAGTCTTTGTTCTCATTTTTTATCATTTTGCGTTAAAAATTGTTTGGGATCTTTTAAAAATTCTTCTTTGCATTCCGGTGCACAGAATCCATAAAGCCTGCCTTTGTAATGCAGCGTATCCGATACGCCGGCTCTTACCGGCATGCCGCAAACAAGGTCTGTTTTGGAATCAAAGGCCAGCGTTTTAAGCGCTGCTTTGGCCGAATCCTTCGTTGGCGGAACCATCCGCAGGGGCGCTTTTGTTTCATGCGTTTCAGCAGGCTGGTTACAGGCTGCGATAAACAAGCATACACCGGTTAGTATTTTTTTCATGTAGTTTATTTGTTTGATTCAAGTTCCCTGAATAGTTCTATCCGGGTGTCTTTTTCATGGTACTTGATCACCATCACCCGGTAATATATTTTTATGGCAATGCTTATAACAATACCTGCCATAAAAAAAACGACGTACAGCCGGCCGTTTTCTGTCAGCATCCACCGGAATATTTCTTTCCCGTAATTGTATAATAACCACACTGAGGCAACGATTGTCGCTGCAAAACCCAGGTCTTTCAGTTCCTGGTAGTAATACCAGGCTTTTAGTTTACCCTGTATCAATTTGAGCAGTTGTTTCATGTTTTAAATGTTTTGTTATCCCTTATAAGAGAAAAGAAACATGCACCATCATCCTGTTATTGGCTTTTACAAAACCATTGGCCAGGTTCTGAGATAAAGGTATTTGCCAATTAGCTCCCAGAGATAATTTTTTAAATGTTGTTTCTATACCTAGTGTACCCAGCAGCAGGTTTCCTCCCGAAACATCAACCATGATCTTATTATCAATATCCTTTTTTGAATTTTCGTAGGTCAGCCCTGCATTGGGTGCAATGGTAAATTTGTTTTTTACCCGAAGCTTATAATACAGCTGTGCCGCAGTATTGAGCTTGTTTCCATAATTATAATCCTCTTTGTTGGCCGTGTTCATTTTATAGCTGACAGATATATTCAACCCGGCATCCTGTATCCTTACATCATACATGGCATGCACAGAAAAATCGTAACTGGCCGTACCCAACTGAAAAAGGTTGGTGTTTTGTGACGTATTATGCTTGTCAGCAGGTGTATATTTTCCTGTTGGCAATTTAATGCCGGCGCCTATCCAAAGCGTATGCACCATTAATTTTTCGGAGAATACGGTCCTTTTGCTGTTAAGCAGCCGGTAATACCCGTTTATGGAAATATCGCCAATCCCATTTTTGCTTTTTACAATTCCCTGGTTATCCCGTTCATTAAAGGCATAGGGTACAGCAGCCATGATCCTGAACTTTTGCCCGATATTCCATGCTCCCCATAATTCAGCCGTATGGTATCTTTCTGCTGTGGTAAGATAAGTGGTGGATCCCCCTGCGCCAATATGCGTTTTTAATGAATTGTACCGGTACCTTAATCCAAATATATGCTTATGAAACTCCGGCAATATCCCGATATAGTAACTCCCGACACCGCAACCACATATATCGCATGCATTGGCTTCTGCAATAAAGAAAAGGGAAATTATCAGCACACTTATTTTCTTCATATTGATGTTTATTATTCCGAAAAGCGTTTATCAAATAAGAACGACCGGTCGTTCAGGGTATTCAGAAAAGCAATGATCTTCGTTCTTTCCCCGGCGGTTAAAGGAATACCCAGGGTGCCGTTTTGCTGCAGCAACGGATCCAGGTTGGGCGTGGATTGCACCTGCATTGTATAATGATCCAGCACAGCATCCAGGGTAAGCAGCCTGCCATCGTGCATGAAAGGCGCTGTATAGGCCAGGTTACGCAGGCTAGGAACTTTAAACCTGTATTTATCCGCATTGTTTTGTGTTACCAGGTATCTTCCCTCATCATTTACCATACTTATTGCCAGGCCGTTGTTCCTGAAACTGTTGTCGGTAAACAAAGGTTCACGATGGCAATTGCCGCATTTTTGTTTCACCAGTTCCCTTCCTGCAAGTTCATCCGCAGTAAATGCCTTATTGCCTTCGTTTCTCATAACGCTGTCGTACTTACTGTTGCTGCTTACACACATTGCCATGAACTGCGACAAAGACTTTAAGAAGGCCGTAGTAGTGATCTCCGCTGACCCATATGCCTTCTGAAATAATGCCGGGTACAGGGCCGAGTTACGAAGCTTATTTAAAACATTCGGCATGGTTTCATCCATCTCCAGGTGATTGGTGATGGGCGCCACCGATTGCAGGTCAAGATCAGCAATGCCTCCATCCCACATAAAACTGGTATTCCAGGCCAGGTTCATGATGGGGGGAGAATTACGGGTTCCCAGCCGGTCAAAAACCCCATGGCTTACCGTGTGCCCATGGTGTGTAAAGGCAGATGTTTGAATATGGCAGCTGCCGCAACTGATGGTATTGTTGACAGAGAGCATCGTTTCATAAAACAACTTCCGGCCCAGTTCAAAGCCATCCTTGGTAACCGTATTGGTATTAAAATGATAAGCAGGCTCCGGGAAATTTGCCGGTTTCTGAAATCCGGCAAAAGGGGCGGGAGCAGTTTCAGTAACTTCTTTCTGGCAGGCATAAATGCCAGCCAGAAAGAAGAGGATAAATAACCAGTATTTACGGTTCATGGTATTTAGTTTTCTGTATGATCGTGCCTGATCATATTAACATAATTATTAGCTACCGATGTACCGGCAGCAGCAGAGTGTATATGCGCTATAGCAGCAAAACTAAAATTAGTTGTACCGCTCAGTGCTTTTAAAATATCAACCATTAAATGAATGTTGGTTGCTTTACCGGCTTTTACTTTTGGGGTGCCCCGGGTAGTAAGATCCAATGTGATTGTTTTTAAATTATTAGGTTGAGGGCTGCTGTAGCCACCAAAGCCACCAACATGATATTGGAAAACATTCCCGGCTGCGGCAATTGAAGGTGAAGTTCCATCCATCCTGAAAAAGATATATCCACTGTTCCAGCTCCAGTACATATCGGTTGCAGCACCGCTTACGTCTAATACACCGGTACGCTGGCTGACATCCATTGTATTTCGAAGACTGTCGACACCCAATACAAAACTTACGCTTGTATATTCTCCTTCCGGTATGCTCAATTCAGCTTCATGAGAAGCAGCGTTGCTTTCATCAATTAAAAAATAACTCTCGTTCTGAGGCACGGTATATACGGTGCCGTTTGCATTGGTAAACTTGAAATTGCTTACATAATATTTCAGCTTTGTTACTTTAAAACTTTCTCCTGCCGCATTGGTATAGCTACCGGTATTTAGCTGCAGGTCGGCTGCGCCGGCTATATTATCAAATTCAACAGACAGGTCGGCTTTTACATTGGGATCATACTCCGGCGTTGAGTCTTTTTTACAAGATGAAAGTATGATCGTACTTAATACTGCTATGCTTAAAAATTTCTTCATTTTTTGTTGTTTATATATGTTACTAATTATTTGCAAGGCTATACGGGCATAAGGCTATATGACCGGTAACCTGTTTTGCCCGGCATTATTTAAAACACAGCGGCAAGTCAGGCGCAGGCAGTCATTATGATCTTCACAGCGAAGCATTACATGACTGGATGCTGTTACATTAATGGCCGGGAATCAAGAAGAAGAAACTATGCCTGTGGCGGATGAAAGAAAGCGTAGGAGATATCAGATAAGGGGTATTTTCTTTCGAAATAAATTTTTCGTACGGTAAGAAATTTCGCGGAAGGGATGCTGCAGAAAGAGGAATGAGATGATAACACCTGCACCTTTAGTTCAGATCGCTGCTCTGTATTCTGTTGTTCTTTTTTCTCTTCTTCCCTCAGCTTCTTCATCATCTGGCACTTACCGTTACAATGAAGTTTTGGCTTTGCCATGTTGATACAGTTCTTTGCATAAGCGGCCGTATTCACATAATAGTCCAGCATTATAAAGGGGCTGCTGAAGGTCTGCGCCGAAAAGGCCAGGAGTAATAATATGGCGGTGATCCGCTTAAACATGGGTGCAAAGATAGGCGCTTTTGCTTTTCATCTTATGACTGAAATCACAGGCATGTCTTTTTTTTTACAAAAAAATCCATTTATTAGTGCCTTTCTGTATCTTTTCGGTATGCATACAAAAAGCAATAAACTCAACCTGTTCTCCCTCACCATGCTGGTGATCGGTTTTGTGATCGGTATGGGAATTTTCAGAACAGCGGCTACCAGCGCAAAAGATGCTATTGACCCCTCTGTTTATTTCAGCGCCTGGGCCATTGGTGGCCTGGTGGCTTTGTGCGGCGCCCTCACCTATGCTGAGATCGGCAGCCGCTATCCCGTTACCGGTGGTTATTATAAAGTGTTTGCCAAAGCCTATCACCCGAGCATAGCTTTTGCCATTAACTGCCTGATACTGGTAAGCAATGCAGCCAGCATCAGCGGGGTTGCCCTCATCGGCAGCGGGTATTTATTAAAACTGTTTCCGGGTAACTGGACCGATATTGATAAAGCATTGGTAAGTTCTGCCGCCATCATTATTTTCTACATCATTAACCTGAGGGGATTAAAGACAAGTTCTACCGCCCAGAACATTTTAATGATGATAAAGATCACGATGGTGGTTGTTTTAATTGCCGCATTATTTTTCCCGGGTAAATATGCGGTGAACGATGCAGCAAAAGCGGTTGCAGATACCGGCGGATCTTTTACCTGGATCGACTGGGTGAAGAGCCTGGGCATAAGCCTCATTGCCGTTTCATTTACCTATGGCGGTTACCAGCAAACCATTAACCTTGGCAACGATGTTCAAAATCCATCAAAAAATATTCCCCGGGGAATCTTTATCGGCATTCTCATCATCATAGGTTTGTACATGCTGGTGAACCTCAGTTATTTTAAAGTAGTAGGCTTTAACCAGATGAAAGGCGAACGGGAAATTGCTTACCTGGTAATTGACAAAATATTCGGAACAACCGGCGCCACGGTATTTTCAGCATTCCTTTTTTTGGGGGTGCTGGCTTATGTGAACGGGTCGCTGCTGAGCAACCCCCGGGTAATGTATGCGATGGGAGAAGATGGCAGTTTACCCAAAGTTTTTGCCCAGCATAATGAAAAATCCAATGTGCTTACTTTCTCCCTGACTGTTTTTGCTGCCATTTGCATTGTGATACTTTATTTTGCCCAGGAATTTGAAAAGATATTGACCTTTACCATCTTCCTCGACAGTTTTGGAATGATCCTAAGCTGTGCCACCATCTTCTGGTTCCGTAAAAAAACAAAGCACCTCAACGGAACGGGTATTTATAAAATGAAATTTTTTCCGTTGATGCCGCTGGTATTCATCTTAGCTTATCTTTTTGTGGCCATCAGTATAGCCATTGCCGACCCCATGGCTGCATTAACAGGCGTGGGCGTATTAACCGCTTTTATTTTAATTTACTTTTTGTTCAACCGAAAGAAAAGCAACATCACCCCAACAGAAAATTAAATTCAAATGGATCTCTCTTATATACTGAACGAATTTGCCGAAGAAAGGGAAAATTATTTCAATGCCGTTTCTCCGCCCATCATGCAGACAAGCAATTTTGTTTTCAATACGGTGGATGAGATGCGCAAGGCTTTTGCCGATGAATATTCCGTATTCCTTTACAGCCGCGGAAAAAACCCAACCACCGAGATCCTGCGTAAAAAACTGGCGGCATTAGACGGAGCCGAAGACTGCCTGGTATTCAACAGCGGCGCCGCTGCCATCTTTGCGGCGGTATTTGCCAATGTGAAAAGCGGCGATCATATTGTATCGGTGAACAAACCCTATACCTGGGCGCAACGGATGTTTGATGTTATCCTGCCAAGGTTCGGTATCACCACCACGTATATTGATGGAAGAGAGATTGAAAATTTTGAACGGGCCATCCTTCCCAACACGGCTGTTATTTATTTAGAAAGCCCCAACAGCTGGGATTATGCCCTGCAGGACCTGGAAGCCGTTGCCGAACTGGCAAGGTCGGAGAACATTGTTACCATCATCGACAACAGTTATTGCACGCCGTTGTATCAACGGCCTATTGAACTGGGCATCGATCTTTCCCTTCAAACCGCTACCAAGTACATCAGCGGCCACAGCGATACATTGGGCGGCGTATTAAGCGGCAGCAAAAAAATGATGGAACGCATTTTCAACAGCGAGTTCATGACCGTTGGCAGCGGCATACAGCCTTTCAATGCCTGGTTACTGATACGGGGCCTGCGAACCTTGCCTGCCCGGCTCGACCGCATTACTGCTTCTACCGGTAAAGTGACCGGGTTCCTGAAAAGCCACCCAAGGGTTGAGTCGGTCCTTTTTCCCCTCGACGAAACCTTTCCGCAATATGAATTAGCCAAAAAACAAATGAAGGGCGGCTGCGGACTGCTGACCTTCATCATCAAAGCGGAAAATATGCGGCAGATCGAAAAGTTCTGTGAAGATCTTCAACACATTTTTATGGCCGTAAGCTGGGGTGGCCACGAAAGCCTGGTAATACCCAAATGCTCTTCCCTGCAACCGCATGAATTTGATATAACCAACCCCGAGCACCGGATGCTGCGGCTTTACGTGGGACTGGAAGAACCCGCCTACCTCATCAACGACCTGGCGCAGGCTTTTGAAAAGATGGGCTGACGCCGTTACCGCCTGTAAAATAGTTTTAAAGAGATTAGAGGGAGATAGATTATTTTTGTTGTATGCGTTACAAATTCTACTCCCTTATTCTTATACTGGTTGTTTCCGCTTCTGTTAAGGCCCAGGAAAAATGGGGCCTGCTCAAATGTGTGGAATATGCCATGACCAATAATATTTCGGTGAAACAAACCGACCTGCAGGCACGCATCGCCGAGTTGCAGCTGAAGCAAAGCAAACTTGGACAGATACCAAATCTTAACTTCAGCGCCAATGGTGGTTTCAATAACGGCCGCAACCAGGATCCTACAACATTCAGTCTTATTACACAAAGTTATTTGTCGTCGGGCATGCAATTGCAAAGCAGCGCCGATATCTTCAACTGGTTCAGCAAACGCAATACCATTGCCGCCAATGAATGGGAACTGCAGGCGGCAAAAGCAAATACCGATAAATTAAAAAACGACATTGCATTAACCGTAGCCAATGCTTACCTGCAGATATTACTGGCCATGGAGCAGGAAAAAATTGCTGCGGTTCAGCTTCAGCAATCGCAGGCCCAGCTAAGCAATACCCGCAAGCTGGTGGATGCCGGCGCCTTACCGGAACTGAATGCGGCTGAGCTGGAGGCACAGGTGGCAAGAGACAGTTCTACGTTAATAAGCGCCAAAGGAATGGTGCAGCAAAATATTCTGACCATTAAAGCATATATGGCGCTGGATGCGGCTACTCCCTTTGAAGTAGATACACCGCCGGTAGATAAGATCCCGGTAGATAAAATTGCCGACCTGCAACCCGAAGCCGTTTATGCTTCGGCCATTGCCAATATGCCGCAGCAGAAATTCAATGATTTTAAAATTAAAGCGGC
>DAOQRQ010000065.1:0-10412 GCA_035355815.1 Ferruginibacter sp.
GCAAGACGGTTAAGCCGTTTATCGTGTGCTACACAATACCCGATAAAGAAACTGCAGCAAAGCGAAATAACAAACAACGGCAACAGTATTGATTCGGGAACCGTTGCTTTAGATGCAGCTTCCCGTTCGGTGGTAATATCGATCATCGCATTCAACGCCGGTATCATCTGGTTACTGGCAGCAAGGTTTGCCGGGTCTTTTGATAAGGATGCAGCTCTTTTCCAAAGCGATGCAGCATGTGTATTTGCATCTTCCTTTGCCGCCGCAACCTTTACCTCATCTCTTTTTGCCTCATAGTAATTTAACCGGGCTTCCACGTACCGGGCAAAATCTTTCCGGAATGCGATGCGGTCACTGTCTGCATACATATCTGCACGCAAAATGGCCGTGCCGATATTATTTGCTTCGGTGGTAATGATCCTTCTTCTTGCATCAAACCTTGAATCGGCTTCGCCAAACGTAAATGCCAGCAACAGGGCAAGCAACCCGAATAAAGATGCTTCCACCGGCCCCAGGCCTTCGGCGCTGGTAATGGTTTTATGCCGCAGGAACAAACCCAGGTAAACCATCCCGGTCATCAGCACAAAAAGAATACTGCAGATGATCCATGCATCGGTGTCGTATAAGAAAGAATGCTTCATATCAGGTATAAATAAAAAAAGCCGGAAGATATCCGGCTTCAAATATAATGTAAGCTATTTGCTTTTTTCTTCTTCCCATTTATTCCGCCCATATCCCGGTATCACATGTTTTTCGCTGTGGTAGGATGAACGAACCAATGGGCCGCTTTCCACATAATCAAAACCCAGGTTGTATCCTATTTCCCTGAACTCTGCAAACTCATCCGGATGAACAAAACGGGCAACGGGTAAATGTTTTCTGGTTGGCTGAAGGTATTGCCCGATGGTCACCACATCCACCTGGTTCGCTTTCAGGTCTTTTAAGGTTTGTATCACTTCTTCTTTTTCTTCTCCCAGACCCAGCATGATGCCGCTCTTGGTGCGCATGCCACCATCTTTTAATGTCCGCAGTGTTTCCATGCTGCGCCAGTATTTGGCCTGTATACGTACCTGTCTTGTCAAGCGCTCGGTGGTTTCAATATTATGGCTTACCACTTCCGGCGCTGCATCGATCACACGTTGTATGTTTTCTTTTTCCGCCTTAAAGTCGGGGATAAGTGTTTCCAGTGTTGTTTCGGGGTTCAATGCCTTCACTGCTTTAATGGTATTGTACCAGATGATGGAACCACCATCTTTCAGTTCATCCCGGTCAACCGAAGTGATCACTGCATGTTTTACCTTCATCAGGTTGATGGCTTCGGCCACCCGCTGCGGTTCATCCCAATCCACTTCCAGCGGCCGGCCGGTTGCCACATTGCAAAATCCGCAACTTCTTGTACAGATATTTCCGAGTATCATGAACGTGGCCGTGCCTTCGCCCCAGCACTCGCCCATATTGGGGCAATTGCCGCTTTCGCAGATGGTATGCAGTTTATGGGTATCTACTAAATTCCTTACGTGGCGGTATTCTTCACCAATGGGTAATTTAACCCGCAGCCAGTTTGGTTTCTTGGGTTTCTGTTCAACTATTCCGTCAATTACGGGCAACTCTGTCATCAGGAAATTATAATAATGATTTTATTTTCTTTTACCGAACTCCAAACTGACAAAGGCGGTAAAGAAAAACTGTTTTTGTTTGTTGTAAAGCATCTGCGGAACCTTCTTGGCATAAAACTCCCCGGTTACGCCTACTTCCAATGCAGAAACCAGGTCGTTATAACGGCCATAATCAAAGCGCAGGGCTGGTTTTATGTAAACACCGGGCGTCAGTTTCATGTGATTCCATCCTTTGCCCAATGTGGGGCCGCCATAATAGGGTCCATTCACAAAGAGCAGGCTATCCGGGGAATCGTACCGTACAAATGTGCGCTGACCTGCTTTATCCACTTCCACTTCATAAGCCCTTAATAAGCCCAGGGCAATACCTCCCCCGATATTACCGGTGATGGCCACCCCGTTCTTATTACTTTTATTCCCCAGCAGGTACTGCAATTGAACGCCCAGCTTCACCGGGTAAAAATAATTGAGCTTTCCATAAATGAGCGGTGCCGTAGAGGCCAGCGGGTTATTTTGTTTCACTTCTTTCTGATGCTTGCGTTCACTTATCTCTACCTGGTAAAGCGTGGCCCTGCGTACCGATTTTGCATAACCCTTCTCAAAGAATATCCCATACCCGTCGGTTATCAATTTGGCGCCGAACAGAAAATGTTTTTTGTATGCGATCACCCCTTCTTCTTCCATCCTGATCATGGCATTGATCTTGGCCCGCTTTTCTTCTTTCCTGCTTTTGCGGGGATTCTTTTTGGTTTCCTGCGCAAATACAGCAACCGATAAACTGATAAGGGCGGTGAGAAGCACTATTCTTTTCATGTAAACTTTTTACTGTCGTAAATTTATGCAAAAATAGGGTGTCGTCAGTAAAGATGATACATTTGAGGTAAGAACCGCTGCATTTATGCGTATAAACTTCTTTAAACCAAAAAATTTTAACAAATGACCGCCTCCATTCTTTATAAGGGCCAGCTCCGTTGCGAATGTACCCACCTGCAAAGCGGCACCGTGATTGAAACCGATGCACCTACCGATAACCGGGGCAAGGGAGAACGCTTCAGTCCTACCGATACCGTTTGCGTGGCGCTGGCTACCTGCGTTATTACCACCATGGGTATTAAAGCGCAGGACATGGATATTGACCTGGCAGATACTTCTATTTCGGTAACCAAACACATGCTGGGCGACCCGAGGCGGATCGGTAAGATAGATGTGATCCTGAACTTTCCTGCAAGCCTTAAACTGGATGAAAAAGACAGGCTTATCCTGGAACGGGTTGGCGATAACTGCCCGGTGATTAAAAGCCTGCATCCCGATCTGCAGGCAAATGTGAAATATATCTGGAGTTGATACCCCCTCCGCCCCCTAAAGGGGGAACTAAGTGTAATTTTTTTTGAAGCAGCTAATTTCTTAGGAGTTTATTTCCCACCGCACAATCCAGGCAACGTTTCTTATTACAGTATTCATTCTTTAGCTGAATGAAAGCCTGCGAATCAAAAGCATTTTTATTTTGCAGTTGCAGGGAAACAAAGCCCCGGGTGATCGTATTTTTTTCAGCGGCAGTTTCTTCCAGCCATTTCAACGCTTTGTCTTTATACGAATTCTCATTTTGATGATGCCCGTATGCAAAGAGGATGGGTACCACGGTATTGATAAGCACATTGCTGATCATCTGTTCGCCCAGTGTTTTCTTTTTGAAAGAAGAGTTTTCGTCAAACACATAATGATAATGCCAGTAGTCGTTGGCGGTTACCTTCAGCATTTCTTTTATTACATGCAGGTCAGCCGATTCTTTTACCCGGGAAAACAAATGCGTACTTTCATGCACCAGTATGGCCAGTTGTGCCAGCCGCACTGTAGGAAAACCGGAAGGCCGCATGCGCAGGAAACCGATACGGGTTTGTATTTTCTGCAGGCTGTATTTTTTACTGAGGAACCGGTATTCCCGTTTCAGCAGTTTGGGATAGTCTTCTTCAAATTCAGTTTCCAGTAAACCCGCCTGGCCAAAAAGCAATGCTTCCACCTGCTGTACCTGGTTCTTATGCTTTGCAAGAATGCCAATGGGTATCGATCGGGCAACCGCTTCAAAAGCGGCACTGTTTATTCTGATGCCGAAGTTCTTTGCCAGCAACCACCACAGGGTCTCTTCCCAATGGGTATTATTCTTTTCCAAAAGAGCAAGAATGGTCTTTGTTTTGGATTGAAGCCGTTCTACCAGCAGCCTTTCTTTCCAGGCCGTCCAGGTAATGGTATTCACCTGCTGAATATTTTTTTCGCAGGGGATGAATGAACCCGTGTGCATCAATTCTTCGTAGCGGATGAGCAGGATCTTTGATACTTTATCCTGCAGCACCAATGCAGGGAACGGAAGACCAAGGTCAACATCATCTTCCCATACCACGTGCAGGATCACATTTTTGTAATTGCTGTCGCCGCTGTGCTTATGATCTTTCCAGTGCGATGTATTGATATGAAGTTCGATGCTGCCTGCCCATACAGTATTTCCTAAGCGGATCTTTGCATCGGTAAAATCGGGTCCCTGGTTGGTATTGTACAGGCCGGGATGAATGACCTGCAGCGGTTCGCCATCGGTAGTGCGCAGGTCTTTGCTGTTGAAGTATTGAAATTGCCAGATGTATTGGAGCAGGCGTTCGGTCATGGTTGTTTGAAGTTTAGGTTTGAAGTTACCCGGCATTTTGCCCGCACAAAAGGGTTAATACCCACGAACAATTGCTTTTTTCAACATCAAACCTTAAACTTCAAACCTCAAACTGCTAAACCTTTTCCAACGCCTGCACCACCCTGCTCACCGGCAACCCCATCACATTATAGAAATCGCCCTTGATCGATTTGATGCCCACCACCCCGATCCATTCCTGTATGGCATAGGCGCCGGCTTTATCGTAGGGCTTATACTGATCTACGTAAAATTCAATTTGCGTCCTGCTGAGTGTATGAAATTCCACTTCGGTTGTTTCGGCAAAGGCGATCTCTTTTTCTTTTGTAAGTAACACAACACCTGTTATCACCCGGTGGAGCCTGCCCGATAAGCGGGATAAGATAGAAACGGCATCCTCCCTGTCTTTTGGTTTGCCGATGATCTCATCCTGCAGAACAACGATGGTATCTGCCGCAAGAATCGGTTTGCTTAACCCGGTACTCTCTTTAATAACAAATGCTTTATTGCGGGCAATATGAACAGCCACTTCTTCAACCGGTAAACTTTCGGGGTACGATTCATCTGTTTCTTTAACAAGTATTTCAAAAGGCACTTCGGCCCATTCCAGTAATTGTTTGCGCCGGGGAGATTGGGATGCCAGGATGATTTTTTGCATAAACCTCTAAGGTTTTAACAGGGAATTCAATAATTAAGATACTTTCAAAACCTTACAGGTTTTATGAATAAATTCTGAACACGATCATGGATAGAATACCGGCAAACATCACGTATTTGATCGCTGTACTCAGCCGGCGATAATCTGCCGGAGATTGTGCATCACGCAGTTTAAAGATGATCCATATCAACGGTACAATAATGAGCAGGAACGAATAAACAGCGCTCCACCACCAGCCAAACTGCAATACGTATACCTGTACCACGCAGATGATACTGATGAGTACCACCAGCCATACCGCTACAAATATCTTACTGGCCGGTATGCCCCAAACAATGGGCATGGTTTTGCAGCCATAGCGGGCATCGCCATCCATATCTTCCAGGTCTTTCACCACCTCCCGTATCAGGGAGATGATGAATGCAAAGCCGGCATACAAAACAGATATGCGGATAAAGCGGTGCACATACACACCGTAATAGGCCGCATCACAGCCGGCGCAGTAAATGGTTCGGTAATAACAAAGAAATGCCACAATGATCACCCAGGCAGTTAATGCCGAGATCAGTATATTGCCAATGAGCAGTTTCTTTTTTAGGGTGATGGAATAGCCGAACAATAACATCACGCAGGCAAAGTTGGAAATACCAAGCCAGAAGGTTCGGGTAGTAAGATCGATGTACACACTGATTGCGATACCGGCCAGCGAAATAAGGATGTGCTGCACAATGGCCCACCTCCGTTTAATGCTTTTATCAATAACGGTCCGTTGCGGTTTGTTCACCTGGTCGATATTGAGATCAAAATAATCGTTGATGATATACCCGGCTGCGGCAATGAATACCGAAGCAATGATGAGAAGGATGAAATGGATCTTGCCGAAATGAAAATAAATGCCCTTGCTGTAAAGCGGCTGTACCAGCGAATAATAAAACAACACCTGCGTAATGGCAATAAAAGCCAGGTTTTGCCAGCGAACCAGTCTTAAAAAAGCGGCGATTAATTTCATGAAAGGATTATGCAGCGAAAATAAGCATACAAAATGTAAAACCGTAATTACCTGGCGGCAACGGTCGTATCCAGGTCCCAGTGGTTGTTCAGCTTCAATACTTTTTCGATCACATCCCTGGCACAGCCCTTCCCTCCTTCCAGCGGAGAGATATAGTGACATACCTGTTTTATTTCCGGCGCTGCATCAGCCGGACAACAGGGCAAACCGGTTAGCTGCATGGAAATATAATCGGGGATATCGTCGCCCATGAACAGCACTTCATCCCATAGAAGATCATGTTGGGAAACGTATTCAATGAGTTTTTCCTTTTTGTTCTCTACTTTCAAAAAACAATCGGTAACCCCCAGTTTATTCAACCGCATTTCAACGGCTTCGGATGTTCCGCCCGAAATGATCACCACCCGGTATCCTTTTTTTATGGCCAGTTGCAGGGCATACCCGTCCCGCACGTTCATCTGCCTCGCCATTTGCCCGTCGTTCAATACCAACAGGCTTCCGTCGGTGAGTACACCGTCTACGTCGAATACGAAGGTTTTGATGGGTTTGAATTTTTCGAGAAGGTTCATGCCCCTGTCCCCTAAAGGGGAACTTGAATTTGAAGTGAATAAATTAATTCAGACAAAAATATAATTATAAGAGTATGCCACAAATAATAAAATGTGGATTACCCCCCTTTAGGGGTTGGGGGTTGATTATCCCGCCACTCATACACCCACGAGCTTTGTATCATTTCCAGGTGTCCTTCATTGCTTTCTTCGGCTTTGCCGGCAAATTTTGGAATTTCCAGTACCCATTTATGCAGGTCGGTAAAACGGATACGGTAGATCTGGCTTTCACCGAATTCATCGCCAAAACGCTCGTACAGTTTCATGGCAATATCCTCGTAATCGTTCCAGTGAATGGGCGGTTCAAAAGTCATAGTAAAGTTTATTGGTTAATTGGTTAATCCGTTTATTGGTTAATCTGTTTATTAGTTAATTGGTAAAAAAATCTTGGTCTACTTACTATTTAACCAATAAACAAATTAACGGATTAACGTGTTTTATTCCCCCAGGAATTGTGTTTGATCAGGCAAAGTAACAAAAACTTCCCCATCACCTTCCTGCAACACACATTGGCAGCCAAGTCTTGAATTCAGGCGTGGGTTTACCGCCCGGTCGATGAAATCTTCTTCTTTATCGCTCAGCTCTTCCAGGAAATCTTCTCCCTTTTCTACATAAAGATGGCAGGTACTGCAGGCGCAAACGCCGCCGCAATTATGATGAAGTTCAATATCGTTTTTGAGGGCTACTTCTAAAATGGATTGGTCGGGTTCAATGCCGGTAAGGGTAATGGGCTCCAGTCCTTTCTGTTCAAACTTGAATGTTATACTGTACATAATTCCGCAAATTTCGGGTTGCAAACCTACTTCAATATTACTAATTAAGGAAAATATAGATTTAGTTTGCCGAAACAGGGGTTTAGACTGAACCCAAAGATCAAAGAAAACACAGGAAAGCACATGGTTTATTTGGTTACCCTATGTGTATATATGGTTCAAATCACCACATCGCTGTTTTCTTTGCTGTTTGCAAAGTAAAAAGGTTTTACTATTTTACCCTGCTAAACAACGTTCAATCGCTGATGAAAACAAGTTCTGTCCTGCTGTATGTACCCGCTGTGCTGTTTACCTGTACTGTTCTTCACTCCTGCAACAATGGGAAAAAAGACCCGGCCCCAACGCCAAAAGATACCCTGATCGTTGCCGTGAAAAGAACCGAAAAGCCCGACCCTGCCGATAAAAAGGTTAGGGCCCCTATTATTAATATTGTAGATACCGTTGCACCCAAACGGATAGTGATATTTGCCAAAGACAGTGCAAAAACATACGAACGCATCGGGCTGAAGCTGGGAAAAATATACGGCGGAAAACTGGCAGAGACCATCAAAAAGAATAATCTTAAAATGACCGGCGCCCCCCTGGCCTGGTATAAAACCACCAAGGCCCCTTTCTTTTTTGAAGCCGGGTTACAGGTAAATAAAAAACCGGCTAAACCGGCCCGGACTGTACAGGTAAGGGAATTACCGGCAGGCAGTGTGGTGGTAGCGCATTTCTTCGGGCCTTACGACCTGATGGCACAGGGATATGACGCCATCAAAGAATGGATGAAGATGAATAAGAAATCTTCGGCAGGCGCTCCGTACGAGATCTATATGACCGACCCCGTTGATAAGAACGGGAAGCCGCTTGATCCGTACAAAGTACAAACGGATATTGTTTTCCCGGTGAAATAGAGAATTTTGAACCAAATAGAACATAGGACAGATAGTTGTTCTATGTGTAATTCTGTATTTCCTATTGTGCCTATGTGGTTCAATAGAAAGGATCACTACCCCTTCATGATACTGTCCGTCAACTTAAGGTAAATATATTTCAGCCGGGGATAGTTTGCCAGCAAACGAAGATGTTTATCAAGCGTGAATACATCGTTGCGTATGGCGGGCCCGGTTTGTACCGATGCCGGTGAATGATTTTCTGTTCGTACAGCTGTTTCCTTTATCAGTGGCGCCAGTAATTTGAAATCAATATTCTCTTTTTCACAAAACTCTTCGGCCAGTGCATATAAATGATTGGTGAAATTACTTACGATCACTGCAGCCACATGCAGCTTAAGCCGCTCTTCATCCGATGCCTTGGCCACTTTACCGGATAATGTTTTGGCAAAATCTTCTGCCAGTGTGATGGTTTCTTCCGAGTTACCATCGATAAGAAAAGGAATGTCTTCGGGATAATTCATTTCTTTACGCAGACTTTGCAACGGGTAAAGCACTCCGTAATTGACCGAGATATCTTTCAGCACATCTTTAGGTACGGATCCGGCGGTATGCAATATGAGTTTATTGCCGATGTGGAATGATTTGTTCAACTCATACAAGGCGCTGTCGCTTACGGCCACTATGTACACATCGGCATTCTTATCCACCGTATCGCTGCTTCCGGAGTAAGGACAATGCAGTTCATCCGCCAATGCCTTTGCATGATCGATGTTGCGGCTAACCACCTGAACTACCTGGTGGCCATTCTTGTTCATAAGGCGGCCCATTACCGTAGCCACATTACCCGAACCGATTATTACAACTCTCATAGCCTATCTTTGATTTGTAATGAAACTGGTACAAAGATTAGCCATTGGTTACATACGAACCAAATTTAAATTGATGAGCCTCGGTTCAAAGAAAAGAACCGCCAGGCAGGCATTTACCTTGTTCTGCACCCCTTATATCCGGTCGAAGAACAAAGCCCGTCTTCAAAATGCCGAACAGCTGAGTTTTAATTTGGGCGACACAAGGATCAACGGTTACCGCTGGAATCACCCGCAACAAAAAAAAGTACTCATCCTTCATGGCTTTAATTCAGCAGCGCATAAATTTTCTGAGTATGCCCTGTCCTTATCAGAAAAAGGATATGAAGTACTTGCTTTTGATGCCCCGGCTCACGGCAACAGCGGCGGTAAAACAACCAACGCCATTGTATACAGCGATATGATAAAGGAAGTTGTTGTCCGCTTTGGTCCCATCAATAGTTTTCTTGCCCACTCATTCGGAGGCATCGCCCTCAGCCTTGCCCTGGAAGAGATGCAGCACAGCCCGGAAACAAAAGTGGTGTTTATTGCACCGGCCACCGAAACAACAACGGCCGTTGATATCGCCTTTAAAATGCTTGGACTGAAAGACGAAAAAGTGAGGACCGAGTTTGATGATATAATATATAAGGTAAGCGGAAAGAAAACAGAATGGTTTTCCATACGCCGGGTGATGCATAAAATTAAAGCAAGGGTGCTTTGGGTGCATGATGAAGAAGATGAGATCACCCCCTGGGCCGATGCAGCAAAAGTGAAAGGAGACAACCATCCGCATATTAATTTCGTTATTACAAAAGGGCTGGGACACCAGAAAATTTACAGGGATCACGCAATAAAAAACACCGTCATCGAGTTCATGTAGAGCGTTAAAAAACCGTTGCATTCACCACGAATTATTTTGATTTTTCAATTTTGACCTAATATTGCAGTAAAACCTGCCGCTGACCGCATGTAAATACTTCAGCAAACAACAAGGTTATCGGGCCTTGTGTAAGAACCGCTGAAATGCTTTACCGGCGCAGGATACAAAACAAATACTACAAACACAATATGGCTAAAAACCTGTTAATCGTGGAGTCGCCGGCAAAAGCCAAAACGATTGAATCCATCCTGGGAAAAGACTTTACTGTGAAGAGTTGCTTCGGGCATATCCGTGACCTGGAGAAGAACGATATGGGCATCGATCTGAAAAATAATTTCAAGCCTACCTATATAGTACCTGCCGACAAGCAACGGGTGGTGAATGATCTGAAAAGTCTGGCTAAAAAAAGCGACACCGTTTGGCTGGCATCGGATGAGGACCGTGAAGGAGAAAGCATCAGCTGGCACCTGG